>CAKQXZ010000078.1 GCA_934292955.1 uncultured Clostridia bacterium | reverse complement strand
AATTATAAACTCCCGCAGCAGCCGAACTTTCGCTTTTTATTCGGCAAATCTGTAGGATAAGCCGATTATATTCACGCATCTATTTGACAAAGAAAATAACTTGACAATTTCAAGCGAAAAATGATAACATTAAGTAAAACAATCAAATCCGTTTCACGGAGAATAAAATAATGGAACAATTAAAGGCAATCTTGCCCTACCTTTTTACAATAATTGCAGGCGTTTTTGTGCTGTCGGGTTTTCTTTTCGGGTTAATCCGCGGCTGGAAACGCGCCGTCATACGATTAGGCTGGCTGGCGGCTTGTTTTGTCATCTCTCTATGGATAACCAACCTGGTAACGCCGCTTATAATAAACGCAAATATTTCCTTTCTCAAAATGGAATACAACGGACAAACCGTTTCGACGTTAAAAGAGTACGTCGCGCTGTTTGCCGCCGACATGGTTAAAGTTGCTTCCGACGATTTAGGCAACTGTGTGGATTTTTTAGTCGCAGTCGCTTCTCTTTTTATGAACGCAATCATTTTCGTTTCTGTATTCTTTGCCTTAAAAGGGCTTTCGGTCATATTTTTCTGGATCGTAAACGCTATCTGCATTCATGATAAAGGCGAAGGCAAAGGCAGACTGATCGGCGCGGCTGTAGGTGCAGTTTCGGGTATACTCGTTTCGGTTGTGGCTTTAAGTCCGGTCGCAGGGTATATATCGCTTTACGACGAAGCAAGAGAAGCCCTATCTCAAGCGGGTTATTCCGAGCAAACGGACAAAATCGACGAATACCTCGAATATTACAAGAAGGATTTTACGGTTTCTTTATTCAAATCTATAGGAATAGAAAAACTGCAACTGTTTGTTTTCGATTCGGTTTCCGTTTCGCAATACGATAACACAAGGCTGAAGCTTGCAAACGAAAAGGAGGATCTTATAAAACTGATTCCCGTTATTGCCGAACTGACCGAAAAAAACGGCGACGAGCAAAAACAAAATTACGGAGAACTTGTAAAAAGCGTATCCGCCCTGCTCGAAAGCAATCTCGTTTATCAAGGACTGAAAGAGTTTTCTCCGTTGATAGCGAACAAAATCGAAACATCAGATACAAGCGAAGACGAAATAGCCGAACAGTTAAAGGTTATTCTTGTATCGACGCTGAATAGAATTCCCGAACTCGAAAAAGAAAACATTATAGACGGACTCGGTTCGGTGGTTCGTATACTCGATGAAACAGCCGGCAAAGATTTTGAATCTATGAATTATGCCGCGCTCGGCATAGCTCTTGACGGCAGCGTTGCAAGCGGTTTTATAGCAAAAGAAGACGTCGACAAACTCGCTTCCATTCTCGCCGAAAAGTCTTTCGGATCAATTACCGAAGAAGATACGCTGTACGAAACTTCGCAGGCAATAATAAACGGCTTGCAATCGGGCGTTACTTCCTACGAGAAAGAATTGACGGCAATCGGAAAACTCGTAGAAGTAAAAAAATTAACGAACAATGATTTCGGTTTCGAAAGCGACGGCTCGGCACTCGGCAAAATAATCGACGACACTATCGCAATAAATGCCGAAATCATAAACAAAGATCTTATCGTCGACCTTATCGGAAGAACAATGGACGATTCGGTTGCCGATTCTCTCGGCGGAGAATTTTCCGCATATATTCAGACGATAAAAAGCCGACTGGATCTCGTAAACTCTTACGAAAACGAATTCGGATATTTGTCGAAACTCGTTACGATTTCAAAGTCGGATTTTTCGGTCGAAAACCTTAATAAACCGGACGAAAGCGGAAAAACACTCGGCGAAAAACTCGACGAAATTTCTCAGTCTATACTCGTAGGCGACATTCCGCTTGACGTTATAGGAACAAAACTTAACGAATACGCCGCAGAAAACAACGAATATTCGGATATTCTCGATAAAGTTATAGCAAATTATTCAAAAATTAGCAAAGAATCGATCCCAGGCGGAAAAGCGGGCGGATATACCTACACCGATATAATCGGAGCAATTTCCGAAACATATACGGCAATAACCGATCCGTCTTTAAGAATTACGGGAAAATCGGACTTTTCAACCGAAATTGCCGCCGAATACGATAAAAAACTCGGTTTATTGCAAAACAACATTTTGATGCGCGAAAACGCTACAAAAGCACTTGCAAAATATCTCGCCACAGAAGTAAAAGGTATTCTTCTGAAACCCGAATTCGGAATATTCCCGACCCTTGCAAAGGTAGCGGTAAAAACGCAGACTTATATAGACTATCTTTCTTCTGCTGACGAAAACGAACATGAACCTTACACAGATACGGTAAATCTGTTCGCTGACAAAAACGGAAATACTGCGCAAACGCAGGAAAACTTGCCAGCAGGCACCCGTATTAACAAACCATTTTCGTATCTTGCCGAATTGCTTAAAGGCTGATAAAACGAAAAATGAACGGCGACGCTACTATTTGCGCCGCCGTTTTATTTTTCGTTTTTTAGTTTTGTTTTTTTAATTCAATAATAAATTTAGTTCCGCCGCCTTCCCTGTCTTCGCAACGAACCGTATCTCCGAGTTCATCGAGTATTCTTTTCACCAGTGAAAGCCCTAACCCGTTCCCTTCGCTTTTATGCGAACTGTCGCATTGATAAAACTTGTCGTATATATGCCCTTTGGCTTCGTCGCTTATTCCCGAACCTTCGTCTGCGATTTCAACCGAAACTTTTCGTTCGTCCTGCTTTAAGCGAATATATATCTTCCCCGCCGCACGATTATATTTTATTGCGTTATCGATTATATTTATCCATACATGCTGTAAAAGCGATGCGTTTCCGTAATATTCGACTTCTTCAAGGCTTGCGTCTATTTCTATTTGTTTTTCTTCCCATTTCGGCGAAAGCATAACGATGCACTGACGAATCTGCTCGTCAAGTCTGAATTTTTCGCATTCGGTCGACAAATTATGATTTTCAACTTTTGACAAAAGAAGAATGTTTCCTACAAGATTGCTGAGTCTGCGAGTATTAAGCAAAATTTTATCGGCATAATCACGTTGCTCTTCTTTAGTAAGCGTTTCGTCCTGCAATAACGTCGCGTAACCTTCTATAACGCTGAGCGGCGTTTTGAATTCATGCGAAACGTTAGAAACAAAATCAGATTGAAGCATTTCGGTTGCGGCAAGTTCTTTGGTCATTATATTGAAGTTTTCGATCATAGCGTTAATCTCGTTAACCGAACTTTTACATTCCAGTCTGACCGACAGATTGCCCGACGCAACTTTTTTCATTGCCGAACTAAGCCTGATGATAGGACTGAAAAACCATTTGCCTATCAATACGGCAATAAATACGCCGAGAAGAATATCGAAAACAATCAGCCATATATAGATCGATATTTCTATATTTTTATTCAGCACCCAACTCACAATGCTTGATACCGAAGTCGAAACCAATACGGCAAGCAAAGTGTAAAGAAGAATTAAAATTATGAAATAAATCCTGAGATTGCGAAAAGACGGGGCTCGGTCCTTCTTTTCGACAAAATCTTTGACTATCGAATTTCTTTTTTTCGTTTTCTTTTCTTTATTTTTCAAAACACTCACCCGAAAAATTATTTTTTAATCAGTTTATAACCGACATCACGGATAGTAATTATCTGAAAATCTTCGTTTGTTCTGAATCTGTCGCGCAGACGACCTATATGCACGTCGACGGTATGAGTATCTGTTTTATTTCCGTCTGCCCAAATCTCGTCAAGCAGTTGCTGGCGAGTAAATATTTTCCCCGGAAAAGATGCCATTTTATATAAGACCATAAATTCTTTCTGCGGAAGAATACTTGATTCGCCGTTGCAAGTAACCATAAGTGAATCGAGTTCCATCAACGTTCCGCCGATAGATAGTTTTCTTTCGTTTATCATTCTCGCGCGGCGCAGCAAGGCTTCTATGCGCAAAAGCATTTCGTTTATATTTACTGGCTTGACCATGTAATCGTCGCCGCCTGACATAAAACCTTTACGCATATCTTCAAACGATCCCTTAGCCGTAACCATAAGGACGGGAATTTTGAAATCGAGCGCACGGACTGCCTTTACAAACTCATAACCGTCTTTTACAGGCATCATTACATCTGAAATAATCAGATCATAATATTCTTTATTCAGCTCTTCAAGTGCAACGTCTCCGTTTTCGGCAAGTTTAACTTCATATCCGTTTTTCACAAGCACTCGTGCAAATAAATCGCCGAGATCCGTATCGTCTTCGACTATAAGAATTTTATACATTATTTCTCCGATGCAACGGCTATTTGTTCTCCGTTTGCAATTTATCGATGTCATTCTATCATAACAAACACAAATTCTCAACTGATTTTGCAACCAGAGTAAAAGAATAAAATTTACTGTCTGCCGATAAATCGACATTTTTCGTAAAATCAACAAAAATTGACGGAAAAATATGATTTTTCTGTTTACTTTTTTTTAATAAACATTTATAATATTTTTGACCAATATGTATTGACAACTTATTGTGCCGATTTTTCGGCGACAATCTTTCCAAAGGTAATATATGGAAATTATTTTAACGATATTGTATATATTGCTCGGCATTTTAGGCGCAATAGTCGCTTCGTTTCTATTGCTTATACTGTTTACGATTATAGTGAGTCTTTTTGCCGATAAAAACAAAGTATATACAAAACACAGCCGTTTTTACAGGCGTTTGCTTAATCTTTGGACATGGGTTATGATGAAACTTTTGTATATAAAGGTTCATGTAACCGGAATGGAAAAAATGAACGACGTGAAAGGACGTTTTCTTCTTGTTTCCAATCATCGTTCCAATTTCGATCCACTGCTCAGCTGGTACGTTTTCAAAAAGTACGACATTGCTTACATTTCCAAAAAGAAAAATTTTTCGGTTCCTTTTTTCGGTGCAATAATCAGAAAATGTTGCTTTCTCGATATTGATCGCGACAATCCCGCAAAAGCACTTGAAACAGTTAATCAGGCTGTAGCACTTATAGAAGACGATCAGGTCAGCATAGGCGTTTACCCCGAAGGAACAAGAAGCAAAGAATGCGTTTTGTTGCCTTTTCGAAACGGCGTTTTCAAAACGGCGGTAAAAGCAAAAGTTCCGGTCGTTGTAATAACCGTGCGCGGTACTGAAAAAATTCACAAACAACCCTTATTCAAACGCCATGATGTATATATCGACCTGCTCGAAGTGCTTGACGTCGACTACGTCACATCGCACAGAACTGTTGAAATCGGCGAAAAAGTAGAAAATATTATGCACCGAAAAGTTTGAAATAGGCGTTAATTATATTTGGAAAGACAAACACGAATGAAAAAGCGGAGGATAAAATGAAATACGTTATTTTTTACAATCCGAAGTCGCACAGCGGTTCGGGCAAAGAAAAGGCAGATAATCTGAAGAATATGTTCGGCGACAGCGAAAAAGTTTTTCTTGACGCTACAGCCAACGACTATAAAGACTGCATAGCCAAACTCGATAAAGACGACAAAATCGTTATCTGCGGCGGCGACGGAACGCTCAATCGCTTTATAAACGACGTCGACACCGATAATATCGATCACGAAATTCTTTACTACCCCACGGGAAGCGGTAACGATTTTTACTTCGATATCACTAATGAAAAAGACGGCGATCCCGTAGTAATCAATAAATATCTTAAGAGCCTGCCTGTTGTGACCGTAGACGGAAAAAATTACAAATTCCTTAACGGCATCGGCTACGGAATAGACGGGTATTGCTGCGAAAAAGGCGACGAACTACGCCTTAAATCAACAAAACCCGTAAACTACACTTCCATTGCAATCAAAGGGCTTTTATTCCATTATAAAACGACTAAAGCGACCATAACCGTAGACGGCGTTACACGTACATATGACCATGTATGGCTTGCTCCGACGATGAACGGAAGATGCTACGGCGGCGGTATGATTCCTACCCCCGATCAGGACAGACTTAATAAAGAAAGAAACCTTTCTGTTATGGTTTATTACACCCGCAGCAAACTGAAAGCGCTTATGGTTTTCCCGAAGATTTTCAAAGGTGAACACGTCAAAAAAACCAAAATGGTCGAAATTTTTACGGGGAAGGATATTACCGTTACTTTCGATAAACCCACGGCACTTCAGATTGACGGCGAAACAATTCTCGGCGTTACGACTTGCACGATGCGCTCTGCGGCGTTGAATAACGCTTCGATTGCGGAAGCAGCTGCTACAAACGCATAAAATAACGAAATTTTATAACTTATACCCGACAAAAGTCGGGTATTTTTATATTTTTATCGAGTTTTTTTATTTTTTTAAGTTTTTTAGCAAGCGTTATTGTGTTTTGCGATTGTTATAATTGACAAAAAAGACAAATAAATATATACTTTAATAAGTTAAAATACATTTGTACCGGTAAAAACTGCAAAATTCAACGCCAAAAACTTGACATTGAAACACTCGTTTTTTGACATTTTTTGTAATAACCGATATAGTTAACCAAAAATGAAATATATATTGACCAACTGTAAAATTTTAAGCGGCAAAGAAGACATGCAACCCGTTTTAGGATATGTTGCGATTGACGGAGATAAAATAGCCGAAGTCGACACTACCCCGACGATACCCGCGCGCTATACCGATTATGAAGTAATCGATCTTGGCGGAAAATATTTAATGCCGGGGCTGATAAACATGCATGTTCATCTTGCGGGTAACGGAAAGCCGCAGAAAAAGCAACGCGACAACGCTAAACTCGTAAAAAAAATTACGAGTAATTCTCTTATGCGCGGAATTGCGTATAAACTCGTTTGCAAGTACGCGAAGATTGAACTTTTAAGCGGCGTTACGACTATAAGAACGGTTGGCGGAATAATCGACTTTGACACAAGGCTGCGCGACGAGTCGGAAAAAGGCAAAAAGGTTGCGCCCCGCATTATTGCTTCTAACCGCGGAATTTCGGTAACGGGCGGACATATGGCGGGCTCGGTTGCGGTCGCAGCCGATACGCCCGAAGAAGCACTCGCCTGCCTTAACGAATCTAAAAAGGAAAACGTTGACCTTATTAAACTTATGGTTACGGGCGGCGTTCTCGACGCAAAAGAAAAAGGTGTGCCGGGAGAACTTAAAATGTCGCCCGAAATAATAAAAGCGGTCTGCGACCGCGCGCACGAACTCGGATATAAAGTTGCGGCGCATGTCGAATCACCGCAAGGCGTGAAAGTCGCTCTCGAAAACGGCGTTGATTCAATAGAGCATGGAGCAAAACCCGACAACGAAATGATCGATTTATTTCAAAAAAGCGGCGCTTTTTTATGCACGACCGTATCGCCGGCAATCCCCTACGCGCTTTTCGACCGTAACATATCGAACGTTTCAGAAACCGAACAATATAACGGTAAAGTTGTTTTTGATGGAATTGTTGAATGCGCGAAAGCAGCAATAAAAAACGATATACCCGTTGCGCTCGGAAACGACGTGGGCTGCCCATGGATAACGCAATACGATTTCTGGCGCGAACTGTATAACTTTGCAAAATACGTCGGCGTAAGCAACTCGTTCGCGTTGTATACGGCGACGGCAAGAAATGCGCAACTTGCCGGAATCGGCGATATTACGGGTACTGTAGAAAAAGGGAAATGCGCAGATCTTATAGTTACAACAAAAAATCCGCTTGATGATCTTTGCGCCCTTGAAAAAATAGACATGGTTATATCGCGCGGAAAAATTTACGATAAGCCGAAAAATAAAATCAACAAAAAAGTTAAAAACGAACTCGACAAATTTATCGGTTGACAGCACTGCAAAGGAGAAATCAATGAACTACATAGGCTCTAAATTTTCACTTATAGATTTTTTAACGACGTCGATTGACAAAACTCTTGAATCGAACGAAGAAATGAGAACACCCGAAGAAATGGTTTTTGCCGATCTGCTTGCGGGAACGGGTGTCGTATGTCAATCGTTTGCCGAACGCGGTTATTCGGTTTTAGCCAACGATATTCAATATTACAGTTACGTTCTGAATAAAAATCTGCTTGAAAACGCGGGACGGCTGAATAAAGAAAGATGTGACGCGCTTATTGCCGAACTCAACGAACTTGACGGCGTTGAAGGTTTTATTTACAAAAACTACTCTTTCGGCGGGACCGAAGGTCAGGAACACCGCAGAATGTATTTTTCCGATTATAACGCAAAAAAGTGCGACGCCATACGCCAAAAAACAGAGCAAATGTTCAACGACGGGAAAATAGACGAAAACGAATATTTCTTTTTACTCGCGTCACTGCTTTCAAGCGCGGACAAATATGCAAATACGGCTTCGGTTTACGGCGCATACCTTAAAACTCTTAAAAAGACGGCGCAGAAAGAAATGATACTTACCGCAATGCCGTTATCGGACAAGCAATATAACGCGAAAGTATACAATAAAAACATAATCGATTTGCTCGACGAAGTTTCAGGCGATATACTCTACCTTGACCCGCCTTATAACGCAAGGCAATACTGCACTAACTATCATCTGCTTGAAACCATTGCAAAATACGATAACCCCGAAATAAAAGGTAAAACGGGACTGCGCGAATACTCGGCTCAGAAGAGCGCGTTTTGCATGAGCGGTCAGGTGGACGAGTTTTTCTCGGAAATAATCAAAAAAGCGCAATTCAAATATATTTTCTTAAGTTATAACAACGAAGGTCTTATGTCTTTCGATAAAATCGAGAAAATCATGAGAAAGCACGGAAAATATAAAGTTTATATGAAAGAATATCACCGTTATAAAGCGGACAGCAAGCGCGAAACAAAAGCCGACAACACGGTCGAATATCTGCACTGTCTTATAAAAAACAAATAAAAGCGAAAAGCAACCCGGTTAAAAAAATCAGGTTGCTTTTTATGTTAAAACCCCATAGCTAAACAATTCAACGGGGATTATTATAGCGTTTTATAAAATTACAGCCACTTAATTTCGCCGCCTTTAAGCGATATCGTCGTCTTTTTGCCGTTTATATCGTAAAAATCGGTTATCTGCGGTTTTGCGGAGTTATTAACGACGGCGTATTTTTCGCTTGCGGGATAATAGTTGCAATCGGTGCATACGTTCGACGAATAACAAACATTAACTTCTTTACCCGCAACATAGCACATTGCCTTGTATAAAAGACGTGCGTTTTCAAACGAATACGGAATGCCGGTTATATAAAAACTTCTGCCCTTTCCGAATTTGTTTACAGCCATCTTAACTTCGCCTACGTTTACGTTGCGTTTGAATCTGTCTGAAAAAGCGATATCGAGAACTTCGGTGCCTTTAAGCGCGTAAATATTCTTTTTATCTTCGCCGTAATCAAACTTTTCAAAGCCGTCGGTTATTTCGTGAGCGATTTTATTTATATTGTACTTATCTTCCGAAAGCGAGAACCCTACTTCTTCATCTACGCCGAGAACGTCGGACAACTGGAAGAACTTGCCGCCTTTCTGATATGCCGTCGGTTCGCCTACGCCGACAAATCCGCCGCCGGCATAAACAAATGCGCGAACAGCCGTCTGAAGTCTTTCGTCTGCCCAATATTCTCCGCCTGAAAACGCGGTATTTGCGTCGCCTACGTTAATGATTACGTCGATATCTTCGGGTACCTTGCCCGCTTTTATAACTTCGTCGAAAGATATAAACGACACGTCTACCGGCAACCCCGACAACGCTTCGAGAACGCCCTGATAAGAATAAATCTGTTGATACCACAGTTCGTGCGCAACCATATGGCTCATCCAACTGCGCTTTTTGCCCCATGCGTTAAGAACTGCGACTTTCAACGTGCTATACGGCTTTTTACCGCCGAGCGCTTCGTATATGGTTCTGAATTCTTCGCATATTTCGCCCGCGCGTTCGATAAATGCGGGAAACTTTGCGGCAAGACTCAGATATCCGCCGAAGCCTATTCTGTCAAGCGGTTTACGCATGATCGCGCGGCGAGCGGTAAGCCAGTTGCGGTTAAGTTCGTCTATGGCAGCCTGCTCGTTACCGTCAAAAAAAGTATCGGGAAAGAAATAAGGCAAAAATCTGCCTTCGCGATATTTTACGCTTGGAATTTCGGAAAGCATACGTACGGTAACGCCGCCGCCTACCGAGCCGACGACCGCATCGAGATTCATTTCAGCAAAATGCTCGCCGTAAGGTTCGGTGCCGATCCAGCTGTCGCCGAGAAACATCATTGCTTCTTTTCCGTTTTCGTGGCAAATATCCACAAGCGAACGCACGGTTTTACTGACGTAACGTTCGACAAACTCCATATAATCCAGAAACTTTTTCGTCGGATTACGGAAATTATTATGATAATACCCGCCGTCGACTATGTCTTCGCTTTTAAGAGTATAACCGAATTCTTCTTCAAAGGCGTCGAACGCGCGCGGGGAAGCCGTCATAGGATATCCGAACCAGTCGACGTGTTTTTCTTTGCCGAACTCGTTGAATACAAGGAAGAAATGATATAAGAACGTTGTAAAGCGGACTACGTTTACA
>CAKQXZ010000077.1 GCA_934292955.1 uncultured Clostridia bacterium | reverse complement strand
TCGAAAGAAACGGCTTTGAAAGAGTTACGCACGCTTTTCAAAAACGACCTTGAAAAATTCGTGTTGTATCTTCGCAACCAGGAAACAAACCCGTATTCGTATCGGGATTATCTGAATGCTTGCCAGAATCTCGGCTTAGATATGAATGAGGAAAAGAACCGCTATCCCCACGATTTTAAGCGTTGGCACGATATACGAATTGATGAATATCGCTCTGCAAAAGCATTGAAAGACGAACAGAAACGTAAAGAGTTTCACGACAAATTCGCCGCCGTAGCAAACAAGTATTTAAACCTTGAATACAACGATAAGTCCGCCTATATGTCGATTATCGCTAAAAAACCGTCGGAATTGAAAACAGAAGGCGAAGCACTTGATCACTGCGTCGGGCGGATGAATTACGACCAAAAATTCGCAAGAGAAGAAACTCTGATATTCTTTATCCGCAATATCTCTTCGCCCGATATTCCGTTTGTTACAGTTGAATACTCGCTTGAAAAACATAAGATTTTACAGTGTTACGGCTACCACGACACTAAACCCGATGACGATGTAATAAAGTTCGTCAATAAGCAATGGCTACCCTACGCCAACCGAAAGGTTCGTCAAATTCAAAAGGCGGCTTAACAAAAAAACAATCAAAGGAGAAAACCATTATGAACAACTATTTTCGCATAACCGCATACAACACCGAACATAACATAGGCTTTATAGCCGACTCTTACGGCAAGTTCGAGAAACTATGGCAATTTTCATCGTATCTCATTCAACACGGCTGTAAAATCGTTGAAGTAAACAACAGCGATAAGTTTCTCGATTACAAAAATTTACCGCTTTTAACCGAACCGTCGGACAAAATCATTATCCGAGCAATGGAAGAAGGTCGGACAAACTATATTCCGCACGTTGTGAACGGCATTAACTGCAAAATCGTAGTTATGGGCGATAAAGCATATATTCCAGACATAGCAAAGGATATGTAAATCCTCTATTTTGCCGTAATTTATCTTTAGTACATATCCACCTTTTTTAAGCCTTTGGCGATTAGACGTGTGCTTGTCTTGATACAAGTCGGCTCGGCTTCGCCTCGCCGAAGACAAGCACACGTCTATATTCAACCCACCCGTTAAATCAACTCGTTGCATATACGCTCGTCGGATACAAAGGCGCGGAAGTTTGCCGCTAAACCGCTTGGCAAATCTTCCGCGCTGCCTTTGGCTAATTACATTTTGGCATCTGTTTTATTGTCTCATCGCTTACCGTTCCCACGATACAGCCTTCGTCTATACATTTGAAGTCGTCAAAGAGTAGTAGTTTCTTTTCTTCCTGTCCGACCTTCATAACTACGTCCTCAGGGAGAATATCTGAAATAAAGTATTGCGGCAGTCCTCTCGAATAGACAATTCGCTCGCCCGACTTCTCTATGTATTTCAGTATATAAGCCACCGCCGCTCCCATTTTGCGATTATCGTCTATTTTTTCAAAGTCACTTCTACCAAACCTTTCGTTGAAATATGTATTTTGTATTGTTGTTTGCCTTTGGTGCGTTATAAGACTAAAATCATTGACCTCGATTAGTTCTCCCGGCATTGTTCCATCGGGGATATAAAACAGACCGTGAAAATGCAACCGCTTCTTTTCGGGAGATCTTTCCCAAACGCCTGCATATTTCCATTTTTTACGCGAACACAAATGACTCAACGTATTTTGCAATTTATCTTTAAACGATTCTTCCGTATGCTTTTTACTATCGTAGGTAAACGTAACGAAATAATTGAAGTTTTGTAAATTCACTTTTCTTACCAACCTCGTTCGTCTGCATATTAAATTTCTTTTCTTACGTTCAAGATTGTCGTCAACGTATATTTCTACCTGTTTTAAGTCCTTAAATAACCCCAACATACCGTCAATTATGTATTTCCGACGAATGTTTCGTTTTAAATCAAAACTCTCTTTGTAGAGCCTTTCAAAGACCTCTTTCTTCGTCGTCCTTACGCCTTTTGCTTTAACATTTTTCATAACAGGAACAAGGTCTCCGTCAACGAATTCGACTTCCTGCAAAACGTGACCTTCCTCAGTAACGAGTACAGACGGTTCGAGTTTGTCCTCGGCAGGTTTTCCGTCCTCGCCGACTACGATTTCTTTTTCCTTAAATTTGCGACGGGGTTTAAGCCACCTCGTCGTATGCGGAATCGCTATGTGATGCGATCCGTCGTAATATACCTTTGCTTTTTCATATATCAAACTTGCCTCCTTTGTCGTATAAAGTGGCGCGGCGATTCGCCTTAATCTTGCTTATCCTCCTCGCCGTCGCATTTATACAACGAATTTATAAAATAACTGTTTTGCTGTTTTAGTTCTGATACTGTTGCCTTCACTGCGGAATATTCCGCATAATCGTTTAGCCCGACCTTTGTTTTCCGAGCCTGCTCGTTGAAATAGTCCGAAAAACAGTCCGTCGAAAATCTTCTGTTATAAATCTTTCGGTTACATAAATAATATTTTTGTTTCTTTTTCTTTCCGTCCTGAGTTCCACGTTCTTTTTCAATTTTCAAAATCGAATACCCGTACAAATTGTAGTTTACAGCATTACGCTTATACAGCCACGCCGCGACCTTCTTAAACGCATAAATAAGCAGCGTATTATTACCTCTTTTAAAGCGAAAGTCCCCGTATAAGTCGATAAACCGCATATAAACCCACTCAACAATCATTTCTTCAAGCGTGTAAAACGGCAGAGAAATGTACTGTTCCGAGCAGTCTCGTATATGAATTATATCGCAAAGATCACGAGCGTCGCTTCCCCAACTTTCGGGGCGTTGTTCGTCCGTGAACACCTTTATAAAAGGAAATTTATCCACCGTTGCGGAATGCCGACACATTTTGAGCCACGAGTTAAAAAGGTCGTTTTTTTGATTAGTTTCGCCCGTTATTTTCTTTACCTCTTTCAGTTCGAGATTGTTGCAACGTTCCTTGCCGATCTCCGTTATAAGAATTATTCCAAACTCAAAAGAGCCTGTGTTTTTATTGTTTTCGATTACTTTTCGTCCGAGCCTTAACGTATCAAAATCAAGGATATGCGAAAACCGCCCGTCCGTTTCATTGCCAAAAAAAGATAAATTCCATAACGGGAAATTACCGAGCGAAATTTGCTCGTTTGTTTCGCGAACGGAGTAATTACTCACAATTAAACTACTTTCTATAACGTAAATAAAATACAACCTCGCGTAAGTTGATAGCACGTCGAAAATATCTTCTTTATACAAACCGTTGCCGTATGTAGTCGGATATTTTTCCGTATCGTAACCGTATAATTGTAAATCGCTATTTTTATGCTTTTCGTAGCGTTTTCGCTTCTTTCCCACCCATGTTTTTATAGTCGCAAGATTATAAATTACTCTGTATCGCATACAGATTTTTATTTCGTCCTCGAATAATATCCATGGAAAATACGGAAATTTCATATCCGCGATTTGAAGCCTTTTCAACGCTTCTTGCCGAAACATTACTTCCTGAGATAATGCCATATCCGTAATAAGGGTCGTTTTGCGTTTTCCCATCGAACCGCATGACATTGAAACTATCGGCAGTTCGTTTATGAAGCCACAGTTTCGAGCCTCGAAATGTTTTAATTTGCTCAATGCTCGGCTTTTACGAATTTTATTCCATATAAATAAACCAACAATTACAAACACCCACGGCGGAATTGTTTTCAGTATTACCTGCAAATCTATAACAAGTTTTGCTACCTGTATAAACACGCCGGGGGCATCGAAAGAGATCGCGAAATAGAAATAAAATGATAGCAACGAAACAATTATGCTTACGAGGTTCAAATTGAGTAGCCAGATCGCAATCCACGTTATCCAAATATACTTTTTAGGCTTAATAAACTCAACAAGTCCTTGTATAAGTCGATAAACAGGCAAAAACACTTTATTATTGGAAAACAAAACAACCTTTAAAGGCTTAGTGTTTTCCCCGTGTTTCGTGTTTGTTTCCGAGTAAATCCTCTTCACTACAAACCACAATGCAATAAGGCACGGCATAAGAAGGACAATCCCTTTGCTTATCTTTTCCGCACCGACTCTTAAATTTGCAAGCCACGAATTGAAATTGTCCTTGCTTATAAATATCATAAAGAATTTCGCTATTTGCTGTTTATACTCATCCGCTGTTGTAGGCAAATATCCGCTCGCTTTGAAAACATTCGAGAACCCGTTTACGGTTGGCGTGATATTGCTTTCGCCTTTAAAAATAAGGCTGAAATAATACGCCACGCTAAACCCGAAATCTTTTATTGTTTCCCAAAGTCTTAAATACGAACTTCTGAAAACAAATGCTCCGAGAATTACGGTCGTTACCGTAACGATAACGACCGCAACAATATTAAACGCTTTCTTCATATGTATCACTTTCCTTAACCACTTTGCAGGTGTGCGAAACGTAGCCGAGAAATAACAGACAAACTATAAGAATAACCACCGCAATGATTCGTTTAATCTTTTTCATTCTTTTCTCGCCGCTCCTTACATTTTTCCTTTGACGATTTTATTAGTTTTATTATTTCCGAAACGAGTTTTATAGGCAACGAAACTATAAAAATTACTGCGTTCAGAACATAAGGTAACAATGGGGCGAGTAAAACAAGAAGCAATACAAAAAGTATAAGGTAAATAATACCTTTCCCCGTTGCGTTCGGCTCGACTTTTATATCCGTACTGTTCGATGGTTCGGTGCTACCCGTTTGCTTGTTGTCTATCACGCCTAAGTTATAAGTTATTCCGTCCGTTTCAAACTTCAATCGCAAAATCGTGACGTTACCGACCATAGTCGTTTCCGCATGGTAATACGTTGCCGCTCCCATTCCGCTTCTCGGGGATTTGTCATAACTCGTTTCGGTAAATCTCAACACCCACTTTTTGCCTTTCAAGTCGTTTAACGCCTCGTCCGTGAGTTTGCTTGAAACCTTAGAGTTCAGAACCGCCCCGTAATAGACCGTCGTTCTGTCCTCGGTTTTTACGAAATCGTCAACCGACTGTATTCTATCCCATTTATACGTACCCGCAAAGAATCCACCGCCTGTACGCTCAACTTTATCCGTGTATTTCAGATACGCGTAATTATCCGTTTTGCTGTCTCCGAACTTTATATTAAACGGACTGTCCTCGGTGAAAAAATCATAAGAGGCTTTCTGAGTTGTATAGTAAACATCCGCTTCAAAAAGTTTATCTATTTTTTTATCCGTATTGAATGCGACAAAGTGACTATCGCACGCTCCCACTCCCGTAAAAAATTTCCACCCGTCGGGATAACGTACAAAGCCTACGAATTTATCCGTAACTACAATCGTCTCGATGTCTATACAATTCACATACGGTTTGCCGTTTATTTCGCCGAAACAATACTGCTTATTAACAACGTAATTTACCTCGTTAATCGTGTTATTGCCCGACTTCTCATCTCCGATGTCCGCGTCGAACGGACGGTAAATCGAACTTATTGCGTAATACCTTACAAGGTCTTTTTTTACCTCAAAGTTCATCACTTTATACTTAAACAACGTTTCCTCGAAATTTAAAAGTTCCAGCGAATAATTGAAAAAACTTATATCGTCGTTTATCGTGGTGGAGATATTTATTGACGAAGCATTGACCTTATCTCCGCTCGGTTGGTAGACGTAAACAAACAGTTCTTTATCCGCGCTTTCAGCGAGTTGAATTATTTGTAACGAGTAATTTTTTGCGTTTGAAGGATAGTTCGCAGCATTGAAAGAAGCGTCCTTACCCAAATCTTCGATCACGCCCGAAGCCGTTTTCTCATTCTCGTTCTCGGCAGCCACAGCCGAAAAACTCTGCGCTCCCGTGAGGAAAACGCAGAGCGTAACAATTAAAACGGCTATTCGATTTAAAATGCTTCTCAAATCACAAGCCTTGCGGGAGATATTACAATCTCCGCTTCGGGGTTCGGCACTTTAAATCCTATCCTGATTGTGGCTTTGTCGGATTCGGCGGTGATTACGAGTGTAAATAAATCTTCATCCGGTACGGTTTTCCTGTCGTAGTCCACCTTTGTATCGGGGTTCTTGCTTTGCAAAACCGAATATAAATTTCCGACCGTTTCGACGGTAAAATCGTCGCCCGTTTTTGTTATAACGAAACAATCTGTAAAATCTTCTTCGCCTGTAAACTCGCATTTTTTACCGTCAACGAAGTATGTAAAATCGCTTTTCGCGGACAAAATCTGTACGGTATAATTCTTTCTATCCAAAGATAAAAACTTGACTTTGCATTTTAAAGGCTTGTCCTTTTCAAGCAAATATCCGCCCGCAGACGAAGCGACTTTATCTCCGTTTATATCGACGTAAAAACTCTTAGGGCTTTCGGTAAAACCGTTTGTAATGAACACGGCGAAGCCTATCGCAAGCACCGCAACCAGCAAAATGACAACATACGTTATGATTTTTATCGTACTGTTCTTCATGGCTCACCTCACATAAAAAATCTTATGGTTTTGCTTGCCCGCGAGGATGAATCGTAGATACGCACGGAGAAGTAACAGGACTTTATAAGCGTCTGATTTTCCGTCGCCTTTGCTTCATAATCCGTTCCGTATGTCGTGCCGAATTCATCGTAGAAAACATAACGATCGGTATATGTTGTGGAATATCCGTCGGAACTGCTTGTCGCATAATAATCTTCGAGCGTTTTATCGCCCGTAGTTATTATGAGTTTGCCGTTCTCGATTTTCGCCGAGGTGATAAACTTGTCCGCAATCGCGCTTATCTGTTTTTTCGCGATATCGCTGAAAGAAGTCATTTCCGACGAAGCGACTTCCGTTCCGAAGTACGCGCTGCCGCTCCCGCTCACCTTCGCCGTTAAAACGGGCGACTCTATGTTTTCCGTTACGATATCGAAAGTGTAAGTTTTCTTCGGTTCGAGCGTGTAAAACTCTCCACGTTCGGTTGTGGTGGTAGAAGTTAAATCCGACGTAACGCTCAACTTTGCCGCGGGCGCGTCTACGAAAAATAGTTTTATCTTCTTTTCAAGCCCGCTTATTTTATCTTTAATATTAATATAGAAGTACGCCGACTTTATAAGGTTCACGTTTTCCGCAGACTTCGCTTTGAAATCCTTATCTGCAATTAAATCAAACTCGTCCTCGTAAACATAACGTTTATAATACGTCGTTCCGTAACCGTCGGAAACGCTGCCCTCGTAGAAATCTTCGAGTTTCATATCGCCCGTTTTTACGGTTAAAGTGTTGCCGCTTATGGTTGCGGAAGTTATAAACTTGCTCGCCAAATCATTCAGGGCGATCTTCTCGAAATCACCAAAATTCGTCGTGTCGGCGGAAGCATACTCCGTACCGAAATAAACTTCACCCTCGCCGCCTGTGGTTATAACGTATTCGGGATCTTGCACGCTGTTAAAAACGTTGGATAAATTTATATCAAACGTAAACGTTCTTTTCGGATAGATTTCGTAATACTCGCCGCGTTCGGTAGATGTTTTCTTAACGGCTTTTGTAGTGAAATCCATACTCGTGGCTTTGCCGACGAAAAGAATATCGCACGTTCCTTTTATGTCCGTACCTCTCGCCGTCGCGGTTAAAATCGCCTTACTGTCGCGAAACGCCGCGAAACAATTTATGTACACAGACTTGTCCGTATTTCCAAATTTCGTCACCGTCAGATATTTGCTTATGTTCTCCGATTTCAACTTCGCGTCCGACGCCCATTTCAAATCCCAATCGAGGGTAACGTTGCTCGCGTCCGCAGGTTCTACGGTTGCGGAAACTATATACGACGCCAGCGCCGAACTGTTTTCTACTGCCGCAAGTTCGGATATCGCGAGTTTCACTCCGTCATTTGTAACGTTCGTAAGAGCCATAACCGACTTTTCCTCTTTTTCTGCCGTTTCCCCGCAGGAAACCATTCCCGCAAACGCAAAAATAACAATGAAAAGTAGGGCTATAAGTCGATTAACGGCATATTTTATATTATTTTTGTTATTCATTTCAACTCCTTCAAAAAATAATTTCCGTTTCGTTCAAGACGATTCTTTCGACTTTCTTCGTCGGTTTTGTTCCGCTTTCGGGCAGAGAGGAAACCGATTCCGATTCTTTCTCAGAGCCTTTTACGGATTCTTTTTCAGAACCGGTTTCTACTTCAGCCGTCTTACTTTCTGAATACTGCTCGCTTTCGCTCACGCTTTCTTTCCCCGAATCGCTCGGAGTATGTTTTACCACCACGGACAGAGTGAAAAGAACAAGCAAAACCGCAACGAAAATCGTCAGAACTTTCTTTAAAAAATTCATAACCGCCTCGGTTAATTATTCCCGCCGAATACAAGTTCGGTCTGATCGAGAACAATCTTTTCAACGCTCTTTTGTCCGGTAAGCGCGGAAACATCAAGATTGAAAGTAAATGAGGTTAAAACTTCATCGCCATTTTTAAACCTGAATACAGCCGCATTTGTCTTGGCGGTAGTTACCGTTTCGATAAGCGAATTTTTCTGCGCCGCAGTATATCCGTTTATCATATTCTTATTGAAAAGATTGTTTAAACTAAACGTATCGCCATCGATATCGATCTCAAATGGTTCGCCCGAGTTTTCTTTTATCTCGTTCATCTTTTTTGCAATCTGAGCCCCATACGAAACGTGAAGTTTTGTAGGCATAGCAATTTCTGAATCATCAAGCGCCACCGTATAGATAAGAGATTTTCTCGCCACACACTGTACGCTTAACGGGCTATCCGTTTCAAAATCCGCATATAGCATACCACGTTTTGTATCCGTGTTAGTCACAGGATTTTTCCCTGTCTGACTGAGTTTTACAATGTATCCGGTAAACTGCTGTTTATAGTCCACCGTGCAAGACGCCGAAGCCTCGGGATTATCTCTCGAAGTAACGGTTATTTTTATCTGCTCGCCGAAAGCCTCTTTGCAAGTTATCGTGGCAGTCAACGCGCCGTCCGTCGTGGGTTCTGCCGTGATATAATTTGTAGCGGTTTTGCCGCTCGCCCAAGCAGATGAAGCGTTTACAAATGCGACAGTCCAATCAACGGCTTTATTAGCCGCATCGTCGGGCGTGATAGTCGCGACTACGTTCACCGACGTTTTCATATCGTCGGACGTTTCAGTCTTTGCAGGCGTTTGCGAAACAAGCATTGCAATCGGAAGATTATGGAAAACTCCGTCGTTCATTTTGTTGCCTTCGTTATCAGAAACGATATCCTCTTTCGGCATAACAATGTCCGCCGTCGGGTTTTTATCAGGCTTTTTCAAGCCTATGCCTACGCCTAAGCCGATCGCCGCCAAAGCAAACGTTCCGCTTAAAATTATTGATAAAATTTTGTTTCTTTTCTTCATTTTTTCTCCTTTTTTTTCGGGAAGCCGACCACCTAAAAAATGAAGCAGGCTTCCCGTTTTGTTATTTTTATTTGTTTTTGTAAGTAATGGTAACGAGTTCCGCGTACTTAGAAAGTTCGTTACCTTTGACAATTCCGTCCTCGTCGGCGGTAGGGGTTATCATCACCCGAAAATACTTAGCGTTCTCGGGGAAAGTACCTCTATAAGTCGATGATTGGGCATTTGTCTTTGACATCAACTCTTTATCCGAGCCGTAAAAAAACAACGTGTAAGTCACGTTTGCGCCCTTATCCATCTCGATTTTAACCTCGTTCAACGGATAAAGATTTTTGGTATGTATCGCCGTTTTGGTTTCCGTGTCGATCTTGCCTTCGTCATCTATAACACCCACAGCGTAAGAAGAACTCCCGAGAGTTTTTATCCTCTCGACGTCCTTCGTATTGTACGCAATCGCGCATATACCGACCGCAAGCAAGAGTAATAGCACGGCTTCGACTATCCACTTTACCATGTCGCGATTTATTTGCTTTTTATCGCTCATAGTCTTACCTCAAAAGCATATTCATAAGCGACTGATCGGACTTGCGGAACGGCTTTATAGCGCACTCGTAATCGATTCCGTTTTCGTCAACCGACACAACGGCATAGGTATTACCCTTTAAAACGTGACCTCTGTCGTCCTTGATTTCATAAGGCTTTAAAATAAGGTCTGCCGACATCGCATTGTCGAACACGATATCCAACACCCTGAACCCGCCGTTGTCGGGCGGAACTACCGCAATACGAACTTCCCTGCCGCGGATTACGCCTTTTATGAAGTACGAAAAATAAGTTTTATCGTCCTTCGTATAGGTTTCTCTTTCGACCTTGATTTTCTTATCCTCGGGTTTAACCTCTGCCTTTTCCCCGATTTTGCCTTGAACTTTCTTTTCTTCCATTTTTCTTTTTACCTCTCTTTTTTAGTTTTGGATTTAGACTTTTTGTTTCCTATCTGTCTTGAAATTATTGTTGCTTCTTCTTTGGTTTTACCCTCAGCGAGAGCCTTTTTGTACTTGTACAGACCTGCGGAATCCGATTGTGCCTGTAAATAACCAGACCTCATACCCGCTTCGTAGTCTGTCAATTCTTTGCCTTCTTTTTCGCCGTGCTGATGGACTTTCGCTTTTCTTTC
>CAKQXZ010000076.1 GCA_934292955.1 uncultured Clostridia bacterium | reverse complement strand
ACTTTTGTCGAAGCGTACAGCGTAGCGTTAAAACAGTTAGGCGAGCTGAATTCAAAACAGAATTTTTTTCATGTAAAGGACTGTATTGTGTCTTACAGTTACGATAACGAAAAACTTTACGATACCGTCTCTTGTAAAGATTTCCTTACATATCAGTTGCAGTTTATGCAAAAAGTCGTGATGAACGAGATTTATTCAGACAGAAAAAACGCGCAAATGTATGCCGAATATGACCGACTTGTAAAGCAGATTACAAGTTTCGGAGAATATTCTGCGCCGATCGGTAAGTTGAAGAAAGAAAAGCTTGACCGACTTGAGAAGAAGTTGTTTTATAAACAAATTATTCCGCCAATAAAAGGATTTGTTATCAACGTTACTCTTTGTCGCACGGATCTGAATGGTGAGATATTTGACCATAAACGCGCCGTTTTTTATCCGCCCGAAATAGAGCAGATAATCGGGCAACTTAACAAGCAGATAAACGGCTTTTATACGGATAGAACCATATGGGATACGCTGTGCCGAGTGGAGCGTAGTTTTGTTTCAAATAAAATGCGATTTGATATTTATAAGCGCGACGGATACAGGTGCAGGCATTGCGGAATAAGAGACGATGGTGCAAATCTTGAAATCGATCATATAAAACCGATTGCGAAAGGCGGAAAAAGCACTTATGATAATTTGCAAACTTTATGCAAACGTTGTAACCGTGAAAAAGGCGATAGTTATCGTTGGTAAATAGAAAATAATACCCCCTGACGGAAAAACTCCGTCAGGGGGTATTTAATATAGAGAAGAGTAATGTGGGGTAGGCTGTTTCAGACGGTTGTTAAAAATTTAGATAAGTATTAAAAAGTCGGGCTATAAGTCGATTAACAGGGTAAACGGCGGTTTTTCGGCGCGATTTTACGCATAATGTTATTTATGAAGAATATATAAAAGTGGGCGTATAGGTCGATTATCGGCATAAAAGACATTAAAAAGCATAAAAACGGAGCCGTTTTTTGACTGTTTTGTTTGTGAAAGTTAAAAAGTAGCCGACTCGGCTAAAACTTTTGCTTGCAAAAAACCGCCGCATATGATATATGTATAGGTGAAATCTGCCTGACAGGAGAGGCTTTATGAGAGATTACGGAAAGGCACTCAGATATTTACGGAGAAATAGAGATTATACGCAGCAGGAACTTGCCGATATGCTGAACGTCGTTCCGCAAACGGTGAGTAAATGGGAAAACGGCGTTAATCAACTCGATATGGATAGCATTACGTCGATTTGTTCCATTTTCGGAATTTCTACCGACGAATTTATCCGCCTTGCTGACGACGACAAATTGACCGAATCATTTACCGAAGAAAACAAAACCGATAATACGACGGGCAGATACGTAAACAATAATTCGGGCGCGTATAATACCAACGAAACATATAATGCGGTCTATAACGGGCAGTCGGCTACGAATTATTACGGGAACAACGTCGCTGATAATTCTGCGGTAAATAATACAACTGTAAACAACACTGCCGCGTATGGATACGGGTACGCTCAAACAAGCAAACCGAGCGAACCGACGGGGTTTTCGGGTTTTATAAAAAAGGCGGGGTTGCATCGCTTTATAATAGCAATCGCGCTGGTTCCCGTAATTTTCGTTCTTTCTCTGTTCTCATGCGCCGCGTTGCTTTTGGGAAACGAAGCCGTAACCGTTTATTTTATCAGGGAAAACTCTGTTTTTGCAACGGTAAAATGCGAAAAAGGCGGCAAAGTTACTCCCCCTGCGAACACAAGTATATACAATTACGAATTCGAAGGTTGGTTTGCAGACGCGAAGTTTACAACGCCCTTCGATTTTGCTAAACCCGTAAAACGCGACACTCAGGTTTTCGGAAAGTGGACGGAGCATAAATATTATACCGTAACATATATTTCGGACGGCGAAGTGATAGCGACCGAAAAGGTTTCGGAACGTTTTACGTTTGTGCCGACAACCGATTTATATAAAACAGGTTACAATTTTTTCGGCTGGTATAACGATCCCGAACTTACCGAATCTTTTCATGATTTTGGTTTGCCAACGCATGATATAACAATCTATGTTAAATTCTTGCCGGTAAGATGCATGGTAAAACTTATAGAATTCGGCGGAAGAATTCGCGAAGACGATTTGTATACTACTTTCACAAATCAGTTTGCGTTAAGCACCCCGTTGGAATATCCGCTCGGTTACGAATTCAAGGGGTGGAAAAACGGCGATAAGCTTTATGCAGCAGATGACGTTGTTTATATTCGCGATCTGTTGATTGAAAACGATACGTTTGTTTTTACCGCCGAATGGGAGCCCTATTCTTACACAGTTATTTACAGAGTTTTATCTTACGAAGACGATTCTGTAATATCGGAATGGAGCGAAACAAGAAAGAGCGGTGAGCGTTTTATGCTGGATAGACCCGATTCGATACCCGAAGGATATACCTTTATGGGGTGGGGTTGGGATGGTTCCGAAGGTGTTAAAACTGCCGGCACGGTGGTAGATAACACCGATCTCGGCGCGTATTCGGGCGAAGATTATACCGCAACCGTAACGTTAAGGGCGATTTTAGAAAAGCAGATAAGTTACCCCGACGGTCACGCCGCCGAGCCGCAAAAATTGTTTTCTGCAAAAACTCGCAACCCGTTTGTTACCGCAAAAATTACCGTGTTTAAGGAGTCATTATGAGAAAAGAAATTCAAGTAAGTTGCGGCACGGTAGTTGCCGAATACAATTATTGGACGGGAAAAGTAAAAATTTTTCTTAACGGAAAACGAGTGGCTAAAAAAACAAAAAGATTGTATGTTATAAAGAACGGCGAAGAAGATATCGAATTTTACGTCAGCGGGAACTTTTTTACGGGCATAAGAATCAGTTCGTCGCTTTTCAGCGAATATGTCTTTCTTACCGAACGGATGAATGCGCTCGATTATATATTCGGCTTTTTGCCCGGGGTCGTCAGCGTGTTATTCGGGGCGATAGGCGGGCTTTTCGGCGGACTTGCGGTGGTTGCTTCGTTTGCGGTCGTTCCACATACAAAGCCGCTTTGGCTTAAAATCATTCTCGGAATAGAATTTACCCTTGTCGGCTGGCTTACCGCGTTTTTGGCGGCGTATCTCGTAGGACTATTGCTGTAAACGGGCGCGTTATATGCGTAAACGCCGAAGCCAAGGCTTACCGTTGCAATGAAGAAAAAACAAAATTATATAAAAACTACTTGAAAGACGTGCCGTTTGGGTGCGTCTTTTGCTATAAACTCGAAAAAATATTCAAAATTTTGACTAAATTTTAAGTTAGTTGCTGCTAACTCTTTGATTTTTTATCTTATAATGATATAATAAAACCGAACAAAGAAAGAAATCGGCGGGCAGGGCGCGGAAAATGGATAATAAAGATTTACAGTTTGACAGAAGTTGCCACGTTTTATATTCGAAAACGTGCGAAAAGCTGATTAAGGCAAAAATAGCCTTGCATTATCCGCCCGAAAAATGCGAAGAAGTATGGATGAAAGTGCAGAAGCAATATGTCGAGTATCTAAAAGACTGGCGCACCGATCTCGGCGGAAAGAAAAATTTTCATAACGGCAAGGGCGGCACTTACGACTGCATTGCCATAATGACCTATTACGCCGTGTGCAAAGACGTTACCACTTTTCGCGAAATAGAAGAAATGGAAGAAGAACTTGTTCTGCCGTCGTTCAGAAAACTTAAATTCGTGAACTGCAACAAGCCGTTCTGGAAAAAACTTATGTATAAAGCGTTCTGCTCGGCAAAAACCAAGTGCGACAAGTGGCACGATTACGAAATGAACGTGCAACCGTATAAAGACGGCGAGCCTATCTGTTATGAATTCACGGCTTGCCCCGCGGCGGAGTTTGCAAAACAGTTCGGTCTGACGGAGATTATGCCCGCGCTCTGCAATGTTGACTATGCTTCGATGGAACTTATCGGCGCAAAACTTATAAGAACGGGTACTTGCGTTGACTGCGACCGTTGCGATTATGTGATCTGCGGCGACAAGGACGAATATGCAAAATTACACCCCGAATACATAGATGAAAAAGGGTTCAGAAGAAATAAACGGTAGGTATTTCATTCATCGTCGCTAATTAACGAAAAGGCGGATTTTTAACCTTTTTCGTAAACGGTTGGGTATAAGTATCGCGACGACGTTATGAAAACGTACCCGCAGGCGAACTATCCCGTGTTTGAAGAATTTAATCATATGCAGTATCAGATACGCGATCCGAAAGGATTTGCCGAGATGTTGCGCTCGGTTATAACGCAGAATAAATTACCCGAATTACCTTTTTTAAGGAGTGATGAATAATGAAATATCATATAGAAAAAGATACCGTGCAGGAAACGCTTGTAATACCCCTTTACGGCAGAAAGGTCTGCACCGAACTGTACCCGAACCTTTATAAGGACGAAACCGCCATAAAACTTATGGAACAGGTCGATTACGATTTTTCGGCGCTTGCGGAGCAGGCAAAAAAGACGATGTACCGTTTCGGTTTTCTGGAAGTCGCCGTGCGGCAGAACGACCTTTCCGAAGAAATAACCGAGTATCTTGCCGAGCACCCCAATGCGGCGGTGGTCAATCTCGGTTGCGGACTTGACGGTATGGGCAGAAAGTGCGATAACGGTAAGTGTAAAATATATAATCTCGACTTTCCCGACGTAATAAGTATAAGAAACGAACTTCTTCCCGCGGGTGAGCGCGAACAAAACATTGCGTGCGACCTTAACGACACCGAATGGTTTGATAAAATCGATTCGTCCGACGGCGCTGTGTTCTTTGCTTCTGGCGTGTTCTATTATTTTTATACCGAGCAGGTGAAAGAACTTGTGCGCAAAATGGCAGAAAGGTTCAAGGGCGGCAAGCTCGTGTTCGACGCGGCTAACAAAAGGGCGGGCAAACTGCTCAGAAAAACATGGCTTAAAATAGTCAAAATAAAAGACGTAGGCGCGTTTTTCGCCGTTTCCGACGCTAAAAAAGAACTTTCCTGCTGGAGCGATAATATAACCGTTTCGAGCAAGGGCTATATGCTCGGATATAACGATCTTAAAGATCCGTCGGTAAGCGGATTTTTCAGATTTCTCTCTAAACTGGGCGACGGATTTATGAAAATGCAGATTGTCAGAATAGATTTTAACGCAAAAAATTAAGAACAGGGGGGCAATTTTATGAAACATATTCATTTCGATGTTGAAAAAGACGGATTTTACGGCGCGTACTGGAAAAACGAAACGCCCGCAAATGCGGCGATTATCGCAATGCTCGGCGACGATCCCGAAGACTATATGGCAAGAAGCTGCGTTAAGTGGCTTATGAAAAAATGCAGCGTAAACGTGCTTACCATGTCGCCCGGCAAAAAGGATTACAGTCACCATAATTATCCGCTGGAAAGAATAGAAAGCGCGATTAAGTGGCTGAAAGATAACGGAAACAAAAAAATCGCATTGCGGGCGCGTCCACCACGGGAACGCTTGCGCTTACCGCCGCTTCGTATTTTAACGATTTAACGCTTACTATCGCGATGACTCCGAGCGATTTTATATGGCAGGGCTTTGCGCAGGGAAAAAAGGACGGTTGCGCCGAATGGCCGATTGAAGGCGAATCGCTGTTTACCTATCGCGGTAAACCGCTGCCGTATATGCCGTTTTGCTATAAGCACCCCGATTATTGGCTGGTTATGCGCGCGGAATCTAAAGCGCATCACAATATGGCGGATTCGTGTAAGATTTTTAACGATTCCGAAGCCGCTCACCCCATAACCGAAGACGAGTTTATTAAAATTGAAAATATCAAGGGCGAACTTCTTCTGATCGGCGCCGAAGACGACAGTTTATGGGAAGCCGCAAGATATGTCCGCCGCGCGGAAAAACGTCTTAACTCCAAGCCGCACGACTGCCACGCGCAGTTTATTACCTATAAGCACGGCACGCATTTTGTTTTTCCCGACAGTTTGCTTAAAACGATTTTCCCGATCGGCACGGGCTTTTTGCTTAAAAAAATGTTCAGCGCGGCAAAGGCGTATCCGAAAGAATGCAAAGAAACGCGTATCGACATCGAAAACAAAATGTTGAAGACAATCGAAACCTGGATGAACAACTAAGCGTTTTCGGCGGCCGGTTTCGATAAAATAAAACGCGGTAAAGGAGCGGAAGATAATGAAATACGGTTTTATAGAAAATTTAATGTGGACGGGGTATAAAGGCACGTTCCGTAAGCAGCTTACGCAAACGCTTTCGGAAGAAAACCCCAAAGAAGTTATGAAAAAGGCGCACGTTAAGTATAAAGAAATACTTGCGGGCGTACCCGAATTCAGTAAAGGCGACCGTTTTTTGATAAATATCGTGAACTGCGCGTTGCTTTCCGCGGTGCTGTTATCGGTCGAAAAGAAGTATACGGTTGAAGAAATCCGCTTGTATTACCGCAAGGCGATGTGCAAAAACAAACTGACGAAAATGGCGTCTAAAAAGAGTAAGGCGTATACCGTAAAGGGCAGAGAAAAACTCAAAATGCAGGCGGAAATGAGCCGGACGAACGATAATCCATATTCCTGGAAGTTTACGGTCGAAGACGGCGAAACCATAAATCAGTACACGGCGACCTTTTACACCTGCGGCATTTGCCGACTTATGACTCAACTCGGGTTAAAAGAGTATATCCCCGCGATGTGCACGCTCGATTACGATATGGCTGCGCTCAACAACACCGAGTTCACGCGTGAGTACACGATTGCGGGCGGCGCAAAGTTCTGCGATTGTCATTATAATCACAAGGGGTAAACGTGCAGCAAGATTTTTCAAAATATCTTAAAGAAACGGAGATGCTCGATTATTCGGACGGGTTTATAAAAAATCTGATTGACGGGCGTAACTGGACGGCTTTATCCGAAACGGAACGGGTTAAAAAGATATACGATTTTATAAAAAACGAAATACTTTTCGGTTACAACACCGACGATAATATTAAGGCGAGCAAGGTATTGAAAGACGGCTACGGGCAGTGTAACACAAAAGGCACTTTGTTTATGGCTCTTCTTCGCGCGTGCGGTATTCCGTGCAGAATTCACGGCTTTATGATAGACAAAATTCTGCAAAAAGGCGCGATGACGGGCATTATTTATAAGTCCGCGCCGACGGAAATTTTTCATAGTTTTGTAGAAGCGTATGTAAACGGAGAGTGGTACGAACTGGAAGGTTTTATTTTAGACGGCAAATATCTTTCCGCTTTGCAGAAAACGTTTTCGCCGAATGCCGACGGTTCGTTTACGGGCTACGGCGTAGCAACCGAAAATTTTGCCGATCCGCCCGTAGAATTTAATTGCTGTAATACCTATATTCAAAAAGAAGGAATCGTGCGCGATTTCGGAATTTATGACGATCCCGATTCGCTTTTAAGAGTCCACGGGCAGAATATGGGAGCCTTCAAAAAGTGCGTTTATCGACTTATAGGTCGACATTTAATGAATAAAAACGTTAAAAAGATAAGAAAAATTAAATGAAATTTTGATATGCACCTCCTAAAGTATCTATCATTTGGGGTGTATATCAGTTAACCGCAGGCGGGTTTTTACTATGCGCTTTAGGGAGCGGGTGTTTGCTTGTGTGTATTGCGCGGGGATATTTATATTCGGCGCGCCGATTGAAAAAATATTTGTTTTTGATTGTTTTTTATCGTGGCGTATGTTAAAATGTCGGTATGAGTAAGAATTTAACGGTCACTGCGCCGGATGCGGCAAACGACGGCGTAGGTCTCAGACAAACAAACAACGCGGCGGGTAGCGGACAAACGGATAATACGGCGGTCGGCGGACAAACGGGTAAACCGACTTTCAAGCAAAAGATTTCGGCGTTTTTTACCGATTACAATAATCAGGTCGATATGGTTTGCTGTCTGGGTATGGTGATTTTTATCTGTATGATTTTCGCCGTATTTCTTAAAATTAACGGCATATATCCGTTCGGCAAAGACATAATGTCAAGTTACGATATGCTTGCGCAGATCGCTCCGTTTATAGAACACTTTTTCGACGTTATAGACGGCAAGTCTTCGCTTTTTTACTCGTTCTCCATTGCGGGCGGGGCGGACGTTTTCGGCACGCTTGCGTACTGCTGTTTAAGCCCGTTCACGTTCGTGTTTCTGCTTTTCGGCAGGGGTAACGTTTATTACGGCACGTCGATCGTTCTGCCGCTTAAAATATGTTGCGTCGCGATTTCGGGGTATATCTATGTAAGAAAAAGGTTTTCCGCCGTTTCGCCGCTTATCCGAATCGCGCTGGCTCTGTCTTACGCGTTCTGCGGATACCTTTACGTTGCAAACACTTATATCAGTTGGGTTGACCTGCTTATATATCTGCCGATTTTTGCCTACGGGTTCAAAAAACTTGTGGATACGGGCAGTAAGCGCACGTTCGTCATCGGATTGAGTCTGATGATTTACACTTGCTTTTCTATCACTTGTTTTTCGTTGTTTATAGTCTATCCTTTAACAATCGCTTATTGTTATATCGTGCTCGATAAAGAAAAACGTCGCAAAACCATTGTCGATATCGTAATCGCGTTCTGCCTTGCGGTGGCGGTCAGTCTGCCCGTTCTGGTTCCCGCGTTGTGCGCATATCTCGTTTCGGGCAGAAGTCAGGGGCTGTTCAACGGACTGTTCGGCGAACTCAAACCAGACCCCGTTTATTACAAAATTTCTTATATCGTAACCGACGGTTTAACGCTGTTTTTCACCTTTGCATACTTTATCAAAAAGGGCGTTAAACGACCTATAGACCGATTTTTGCTTATTGCGGGGCTGATTACGGTGCTTCCCGTTATATGCGACGAATGCTGCATAATGCTCAATTTCGGTTCTTACAACAGTTACGCGTTACGTTTCGGTTTTCTTAACGGATTTTACTTTCTGTTCGTAGCTTCACTGTATTTCAACGGATGGGAGCGCGAAAAAGAAAAGGCGGGTAAAAGCGAAAAAGAAGTTAAACGCAGTACGAAAATATTGTTTACGGCAGGGCTTTCTTTACTGACCGTTGCGGCTTTGATCGGCGGATATTTCCTTTGCGTTGCGGCGCAGAACGATAAAATAGAAAAGTGGTTTTCGTCGCGGTTCGCGCACTCTCTCGGCGGGCTTGAAGTAACGGCTATCGTGTTCGCAATAGTGGCGATAATCGCCCTATCGGTCGCTTTATTGAAAAAATACAGAAAGATTTTTCCGATCGCGGCGAGCGTGATTTTGCTTGTTGTAGTTTGCGGTCAAAGCGCGTTTTACGCCGAAAATCTTGTTTACGGAAACAAGAAAGAAACCACCGATTTCGATCGGATAGGCGTGTATACCGATTATGTAAAAACGCTTGACGGCGGCGAGTACGCAAGAATAAAAATGCAAAGCGATTATCTCACCGCGGATATGCCGTTTACTCTTCACACAAACGCTTACAGCGTGTTCTCTTCGGTTATAAACGATAAAAACTTTGTTCCGCCGCGGTTTTTCTCTTTCGGCGGCAACGGCAGCAATACCATAAAGAGTTACAGCGGTATGTTTTTCGGCGATTGCCTGTTCGCCAACAGATATTATATCAGCAAAAGTTCTATCGCCGAGCGTAACTATAAAGCGGTCGAAATTCCCGCGAATTCGTGGGTTAATTCGGCGGATGCGGGCGATTATCATCTTTACGAAAATACCTTCGCGTTTCCCAATGCTTTTGTAATCAAAGATGTTTTCGGCAGTTTCAACGATGACGATACGCTTTTTGTAAAGTACGACTCGCTTGTTAAAACCTTAGGCGGCGAAAGCGTCGGAGTTACGGAAAAACTTATCAGAAAATCAATGATAAAGGAGCAGGACGACGGCGGGTATAAGGTTTCGTTTTCGATGAACGAATCGGGTTCCTGCTTTGTCGTGCTCGATTTTGAAAATATCGGCGATATTTCTTATTCGCTCGGCGTAAGCGAAAAAACAGAAAAAGTCGGCGTCGACCGTTCGATTATGTTACAGCGCGGCGGCAATAAATACACGTCGTTCCGTCTGTATTTTAACGGCGATAAACCCGAACTCGATTCTATGGCGGAAAAAATTCACGTTTACAGCCTTACCGACGCCGCGGTAAAAGAGATTTCCGCAGTTGCAAACAACAACGCGGCAAAACTTAATTTGTCGCGCGGCAATATCTACGCAGAGTGTACGACCGAAGACGGCGGATATCTTTTCCTTAGTTATATCGCTCTTCCCGGGCATAAAGCGACGGTTAACGGCAAGCGCGTCGAGATTAACGACGACTATCTCGGCTTTATGATCGTTCCGCTTGAAAAGGGCGAAAATAATATCGAAATAAAGTACTCTTCACCGTACGTCAAATATGCCGTTTTCGGACTTATAGGCGCACTTATTATAGTTTTTGCTTATTGTTTCCTGCTTAAAAAACGCGACCTTTCTTCGGGTAAATTCGGCGCGGGCGTCAGAGTGGCGGCGGCTTCGTTATGCGCGGTTGTCGTACTCGTGTTTATGGTTGT
>CAKQXZ010000075.1 GCA_934292955.1 uncultured Clostridia bacterium | reverse complement strand
TCCCGTTTCTAACGAGTGGTAAATTCCGTCGAAAAACAGCGCGGAAAAGTACATAACCACGAAGCCGAGAACGGAAACGAACAGCAGTCGGTTAGACGTAACTCTGTCAAGCTTTTCTTTTTTTTCGACCAGAAATATATAGCACACGACATATGAAATCAAGCCTGTAACAGCCATTAAAGCGTACATCGGAACGTGAAAACCGAAAATATGTATTGCGGGGAACATTGTTTTCTCCTGTAAAGTTTTCTTTTGCAAAACGCGGCGGATAAAGCCGAACGCCATATCCGCCGCGCGCCGTCGTCTGATTAAAAATCAGTTATTGAAGTTTTTCGTAACGGTTTTAGACGTTATTGTCGTATTCCCGTTTCCGAGCGCGGTAACGCTTACCGACGTAATTTCTTTGCCTGATTTATCAACGTAAGAAGTGTACTTGTGTCCGTCGATTGTCGTACTTGTTCCGTCGGTGTAGGTAATTACGATCTTGTATCCGCTTACCGAACCGATTGCCTGCCACGAGATTTTATTATCCGTGGTTTTTTCTATTGTGCCTTCGCTGGGCGCAGAAAGCAGCGTGATTTTCTTCGCGTCCGACGTTTCCGAATCGCAATAGAAAATGCCGTTTTCGTCAAACAGACCGCCTTTAGCCATAACGGTAACGGTGTATTCGCCCGGCGTATCGGTCGTAACGCGGCAAACGCCTTCGGGTGATTCGTAATCCTGTTTTTTGGTTCCGTTGAACGCGTAAGAATAGCCGTTCGCGTGTTCTGCCGCAGTAGTTACGTTTACGACGATATTGCCTTCGGCTGTAACTTGTTCGCTGTCATATTCGGCGGAAATTACGGGTTTGGTAAGTTTTACGACCCTTTGCATAAGCGTGGACGCGTCGGAATCGATAACCAGCAGATTTGCGTTGCCGACCGCCATAACCGAAATTTTGTATTCGTTTACTTTGTTCATCTCCGCAAGGAATTCGTCCGAAGTAATTTCGTAAGAATGCATTCCGTCGTGGTTAATGCGTTTTACTTCTTTATCGCCGATTTTGAAAATGTATGCCGTAGCGTTAACAACGCCGTCCCAGGCATAGCCGTTGAGAGTGGAGTTAACGGCAAGCGTAACCTTTTCAAGTTTGGTTACAGTTATCGGGGCAGATTCGTCCGAGTTGAAGAACTTTATGCCGTCGCCTTTGCATTTAATGGTATATGTATAAGAATACTCACTTCCCGCAACGGTAGAAAAATCAATGCCCGTTCTGTCCGAATTCTTCCAGAAAGAACCGTCTTCTTTATAGATATTATAAGAGATTTTGCCGCTGTCCGACAATGAAACGTTATCGGGTGCATTCCAGCTCAACTGTTGATCTTTAACCGAAACGGTGTTGATGTCGATCGGTTTGAGTTTGATGAACGTGTAGGTCTGCGATTTATCGGAAGTAATGTAATATACTCCGCCGTCTTCGTAATCTGCGTCGGCTGTAAGAACGACGGTTAATCCGTTCGTGCTGTTAAGTTGCGCCGTTTTTACGTTGACGTTGGAAAGATTGTTGTTCGTAATACCTTCCGAAGACCCGTTGAAATATACCGTGTAAGTCTTTGTGTGTGCTACGGGGCTGCAGTAAAGGCTGCCTTCGTTGGTTTCGGTGTCTATTCTGAGATCTGTGGGTGCGGCAAGTTTGAAGACGTTTTTAGCGGCGGTATAGGGCGAGGCGAGAATTTCTTTGCCGTTACCCTTAGCGCATATGCTTACTGTATGTTCGCCAGCCGAAAGTCCGTTGAGTTTGAACGAGTTGCCGGAGCAGGGAGTGTATGCGGAGTCGGTTTTTACGCTGTACCCGTTCGCGCTGTTAACCGCCGCCCAGGTAAGCGAACCGCCTTCGAACGTTAAAGACGTAGGTGTGGGCAGTACGGTTATATTGAACTTTGTAGCCTTTGACGTAAGAGAATCGAGTTTGACGTAAGAGCCGTTCTTTCCGCCCATGCTTCTTATAGAATAAGTGATTTCGTAACCGAGATTTTCAGTTCCGCCCGTCACGTTTTTAACCGAGAACGAAGTTTGGCGGGTTTCGGTAACGAACGTATTATTGCTGTAAAGGTTATATTTTGTCGCGCCTTCGGTTTTAAGGTACTTGACGGTAAAGCCTGCGCTGAAGTCTTCTGCCAGACTTTCGATCGGGTCTTTTACGAGCAGTTTGGGCGCGTCGAGTCGCTGAACGTAAAGGGGTTGAGAATAAGCCGATTCGTAATGGTCGACTTCTGTAGAAGTGGATTTTACTCTGAGTTCGTAGTTGCCGCTTTCAAGATAATCGTAGTTAAAACTCGGGTCGCCTGTCGTCGTGTCGTAAACGTCCTTGCTACCGTCGGGTTTGGTTACTTGAACTTTGTAGCCGCCGGCGAGAGCTATATTGTTCCAGTAAAGTGCTTTCTGCTTTTCGCCGTCGAGCGACAGGCTGTTATCCCATTGCAGATCGGGCGCGATAAGAACGTAAACGCTTTTCGCTTCGCACCAGGAAGAGAAGAAATAATCGCTGCCTTCGGCAATAGGTTTAATCGATACCGAATGCGCTTTACCTGCTTCTATTTCGAGTTCGCACTTTTCTGTTTTCTTCATTGTGGTGTTGTTGCCGAGCGTAATCAGATACTGTGTGGCATAATCTACCGCATCCCATTTAAGAATGCCGTCTTCCACGCGGATTCCCGATACGTCGTCGAGTTTTACGCATTCTATTTCATCGCTTATTTTCGAAGAGAAAGTATTAACTCCGTCGCCTACGCTCTGCATAGAGATTTTGAATTTCTTATCGGTGGTAGCATATTCGCATGAGCTTCCGTTAAGATCACGTTTCTTTTCGACACCGTTTATGTAAAGAGTGTAAGAGTCGGCAAGTTCCGTGCCGGACCAGTAAACCATTTCGCCGTCGTATCTAACGGAAGTGGGCGCGCCGAGATAGGTTTTTGTTGCCGCCGTTCCGTAAGTCGCGAACGTATCGTCGGTTCCTACGGCTTTTACTCTTATGGTGTTTCTCTGTCCGTAAGTGAAATCTTTGAAGATATTGGACGCACCGTTAGACTTTTCGTTACCGTTTATTTCTACAGTGTAGCTCGTTGCTCCGTCTACATGTTCCCAACTCATGCTGCCGTTTACGTCAAACGTAAGATCTGACGAGTTGATGGTTTTCAGCCTTGTAAACGTTCTTCCTGCCGCGTCTGCGGAACCGCCGGTGTTCTTTGCCGTTATCGTTACGGTAACCTGATTTGTCGTAGACGATACACCCGACGTAAATTTAGGCGAATAAACCGTCGTGTTCGTTCCGTTGAAGGATATGTCGTAAGCGGTGGCTTTATCCACGGCTTGCCACGAAAGAGTTTCGCCGTCGTAACGGATGGTAGACGCGTCGACTGCCGCAGGCGGTTTAATCTTGTTCGAATTACCGCCGCAAGCGACAAAACATACCGCCGATACCAAACATATTGCTATTAACGAAATCGCTGACAGCAGTTTTTTTAATTTTGTCATTGTTCTGTTATCTCCTTGTTTTGTTTCTTTATATGTTGCTATTTTTACCGTTATAAGAATTTTGCGTAAAGCGTAACGTTTCCGTCCGTAGAATACGCTTCGAGCATATCGCCCGAATTATCCGTCCATTGCTTGTTGTTTTCGTCGTACCAGAACAGGAAGTAACCCGACGAAGGTACGCCGAGATTTATTTTTGATCCGTATTCTACTTCTACTGTCTTGAATTCTTCTCCGTTTACCATAAGGGTAACAGTGTACTTTTCAGGTGTGAATTTTGCTGTATAAACGGTATCTTTGGTTACTGCAGCTGATTGGTCGAACTGATTGTCGTTTTCATCGAACCACCCCGCAAAAGAATAACCCGTTTTCGCAGGTTCTGTGGGAATGTCCGCGGGTGAATCACCGTAAGTAACTTTTATTATTTGTTCGGCGGGCGTTCCGTTGTCGCAAACGAACGTAAGCGATAATTGTTTTTTACCGAATATGGCGAACAGTCTTGCCGAAGATATTGTTTTCAACGGTTTTTCTCCGTCGCTTACAAAATCGTAAGGCTCGGAAGAATTCTGCGACCAGCCGCGGAATTCGTATCCGTCGTTCACGGGAACGGGTGTGATTATTGTGTTGTCGTAAAGGTAAACGTTAATCGTTTTGCTTGTCGGTCCGTCTGCAAATTTGCCTTCGGCGGCTTTTACTATAAGCGTTACCGATTTTGAAAATTCAGCAACTAAAGAATAATCGTCGGGCAGCAGCGTATTTTCGCCGATTTCGGTGTAGATATCCGTGCCTGCGGTTATATCTCCGTCTGCGTTGCGGCTGATTATCTTCCAACCCGCAAAGGTATATCCGTCGGGGGCGGTAACGCTGTTCTTAATGTCGTTCCAGTCGGGCAATGCCGTTCCGACGGTGTAATCGAATGAAATTTCGTCTAAAGAACTGCCGGATATAAACGAATTCTTATCGGCAAATAAGCGGATATTAAATTCGGTCGTTTCGTCCCAGTCCGCATAAAGAGTAATGTCTTCGGTTATCGGCATACCGTGGTAAACGCCTGTCGTAAGGGTATTGTCCGTACACCAACGTATAAACTTGAATCTTCCGTGATCGGGGGGTGTGAATAATGCAAACTGATTATCTATTTCGTCGCCGTAACCGACTGTGAACGTCATTGTTCCGTCGTCTTTTCCGTTAACGCCGTAAAGAGTAACGTTGACTTTCTTTGCATAATGACAATAAATCGTTTTATTCTCGCGGATGATATCGGATTGATTGACGCGATTGTTTCCGTCTTTATCGTAAGCCCACCACCTGAAGAATGCGGTTTCGGTTTCTTTGCCCAATCCGTCGTTTGCTTTAAGACGGGTCAGAACGTCAGACATATATTCGTTGTGATAGATTTGCGTTACAAGTTCTTCGCTGCCGGATATGCCGTCGGTAGTTTTTATAACCTTAAGGGTATATTGTTTCTTTTCATACTTTGCGTATACGGTCAGTTTCAGATCCATGCCCGAAAGTCCGTATTTATAAGCACTGAAGGTTTTCGTCATATCGAATGCGACTTCGTTGCCCGATTCGTCTATGGTATAAAAGCCGTTCAATTCATAACTTACAAACGTGGGTGCCGTATACTGCGGAATGCTGCCTGAGCTTACCGTAAACGTTTCGTTCGAACCGCCTGCCGAAGATAAATCAACGGTAATCGTTACGGGATTGCCGTAAACTTTTTCATGTGCTTTTGCGCGTATCGTCACCAAACCTATGCCCACATTACTGTCGAAAGCGCTTAATCTCCAACCGTTGCGTGCAACGACGACGTCGATAGAGCGGTTCAGTTCATATTGTCCTTCGTCTAAAGAAACTTCGTCGCTCGCGGCGGTAAAGGTCAATGCGTTTTCGAAATAATTGCAGAAAGCCTGTTCTTTGAATTTTTCGTCGAGTTCGCTTAAATCGATAGTTTGCTTAAGATTGTTTTCAAAATCGAGATCGCTTGTTTTGATCGTTTTGTTGTACGAATATTCAAACAAAGAGTTTTCCGAGTCATCTACGACTTCTACGCATATTTTGACATAGTACGTATTAACCTTTGTCTTATTGCCTTCGTATGTGCAGTTGGAAAAAGAGTAGTAACAGGTTTCGCAACCGTTTGCGGTACTGCCCGAGCAATCGTTGTTGCAGTCGGTAAAACAAGTGCTGTTGCAACCGCCGCAATCTATCGTACCGTTATTGCAGTCTTTTTCGCAGCCGTAGCCGAACGCGCAATCGAAAACATCGCAACCTGAGTCTTTACAACTGTAATCTTTGTCCATACGATTGCAGTATTGAGCATTGCTGCGCGCGCAATCTTTGGCATCCGGGTCGCTGCAGTCGGCTTCGGCGCATGATTCGTGCCAGCAGGCGCACATGCTAAGCGTAAAACAACCGCCGAAAGCCATTGCGAAAAAGATTGTCGAAATCCCGAGCAATATAAGCCCGGTCTTTCTTCTGAAAAGAAAATATAGTATTCTGTCTAACATAATTTTCCCTATTATAAGTTACCAGATAAACGCGTACAGCGTGATATTATCGGTAAGTGCGTAATTGTTTGTCATATTGCCGTTGTTATCCGTCCAGGCGGTGCCGTTTTTATCTTCCCAGCAAACGAATTCTTCCGAACCGGAAACAGGCGCCGTGCCGAGATCTGCTTTTTCACCGTATTTTACCGAAACTGTTCTTAAAACGGTTTCTGTGCCGTCTGAATTTCTTACGACCAAAGTAATCGTATATGTTTTCGGCTCGTATTTTGCCGTATACATAACGTCTTTCGTAACGGGTACGGTTTGATCGAATTTTTCGTCGCCGTTAAACCATCCGGTAAATTCGTAACCGGGCATTTCGGGAACGGTCGGTATGTCCGATATAAGTTCGCCTGCTTTTGCCATTCTCGTCGTTGTCTTCGTTTCGCCGTTTTCCGTCCATTCGAACGTTATCGTAAGCACTTTTTCTTCCCATACGGGTACAAGATACGAAGTATCTACGGGCGCAGGCAACGAAGAATGCGGAATAAATTTTTCTATATGTCCGTTACCGTCGGAAATAATCGTTCCGTCGTCCGTTCTCCAGCCCTTGAACTGTTTGCCTTCTTCGGTTGTAGTGGGAACGGGTAAATCGTAAGACTGACCGTATAAAACGTTATGCTCATTTTTTTCACCGTTCAGGCTTTCTTTTGACGAATCGATAATAAGAGTAACTTTATGCGCAAACGCGGCGATAAGTTCTATATCCGTATCGTAAGTTTCCGTTTCCAGTCTTGTTATCGGGGCGGAAAGAGTTGTCGTTCCGTCTTTTTTGTTTACAATCTGCCAGCCGATAATATTGTAGGTATAACGTTCGGCGTCGGGCGGCAGCATTTCTTTTTGTTTAAGATCGTCTTTATCAAGGTTCAGATCAAGTCCGAGTTTACGGTCGTATGTATCACTGTAACCCGAAATCCCCGCGTTATAATCTTCAAGCGAAGCGTAATATTTGACCGCATAGGTCGTCTTTTCGTCCCACTTGGCGTATAAGTCGAAATTCTCGTAACGTTCGCCGGCGTCGAATCTTTGCGTACATTCGGGGTCGGTATACCAGCCGGCAAATTCAAATCTGCCGTAATCGGGCAAGTCTGCGACGGGATAATCGAAGCCGCCCGCATACGCGCCGTAGGGAAAATCCAGCGTTTTTGTATCTGAGTCTTCGCCCTTTACGTTATGAAGCGTAGCCGTTATGCGGGATGTCGCATGGAAATAGAGCGTTACGTCGCCTGTTATTCTGTCTTTGCTTGGCAAATAACCGTAAGGAATGTTTCCGTCTTTATCGGTCGTCCATATTGCGGAATAATAGCTTGTCGGGTCAAATACGGGCAAGTATTGATTTTTGAAGGCATTGAATTTAGCGTCAAGCGAACTTCCGCCAGGAATTTTTGACGTGCAACGGTCGGTTTCGACCCCGTTCACATACTTTATCCCGGTAAGAGTATATGAAATCGCCGAATAATTCAGATAATACGTAATTTCATAACCTTCGGATGTTTTTGTATAGTTATTTTCGTAATTATACAGATGAAAATTTGAAGCCGTGTCGAAAACATAAGTTTTCCCGTCCTGCGAAGTGAAAAGTTTGTTGCCGGAGTCGAGCGTGAAGCCTGAAACTTCTTTCGGAACTATTTCGGGCATCGGGTAACCGACTTTGGTAAAATAGTATTCGTCGTCCAGATCGCTTGTTCCCTGGTGTTTTAAGTTGATTTTTACTTGTGTGCCTAAATCGAGTTCTTCTACAATGACTTTTGAATATACCGTATACCGTTGCCAGCGTTTGTTTGTCCAATCGGGTGTTTCTATCGTAAGTTTTCCGTCTGAGTAGTTAAGGCTGTAGTCTACTTCTCCGTCTTTCATGCGGAACGTATCGTTGACTATATCTACTACCTTGTAGTATTTGCTTAAGCCCGGATTACGAAAAAGTTGATTTATGTCGTAGTCGGAAAAAGTCTTTGTAAAGATCAAATCTTTTTTCGCCGCTTCGTCTCTTGTGAGCGTTTCTTTCCATATGGTCGTATATACGTCCCAACCCGAATTATCGACTGTGTTTCCCTGTGTGTCGTACATTACGCTTTCCATAGTCAATTCGTAATCATACGTCGTCGGGGTACAACCGTTTTCGCAGTCGTTGCAACTGTCATAGCATCCGCCTTCGCAATCGTCGTTACAATTATACATGCATTGGTTGCAAGAATGGCACGCGCCGCAACTCTGGTCGCACTTTTCGTTGCAATCGCCTAAGGCAGAGCATATGCAGCCAGAGCCCAGGTAGCAACCGCCGTCGTCGTCGCAGGTGCAGGCTAAAAAACCATTGTCGCAGGTGCAGCCGCTCATTACGATGCATACAGACGTTAAAAACAGCCCAAGCAGCACTAAACCGATATTTTTTCTGAACAGAAAGTATAAAATTCTGTCAAGCATTCCTTCTCCCTTGTCGGTATTTTCCCGACTATGCAAAAACATTTATGCCGTTCGCCTGATATACTATCAGACGGTCAATTCCACAGGCTATTTTACTCCGTTATATATGATTAGTCAAATATACGTGTAGCAATAATAACATTTTTATGAGAAAATGACTGTTTTTTGTCACTTTTTTCCAAAAAAAGTCACCTAATAGTATATCAGGCGGCTTTTTTTACGCCGTAAGAGTTGAAAAAAATAAAACGATATGTTATTATATCAGCGAAGTATTAAGCGGGAGAATAGAAATGGGCGAAGTAAACGAGCATAAAACGTCGCGTAAAAAATCGGACGGCGGCAAGTTTTTATCTATGGTCATATGGGCGATCTGCGGTCTTTTAATTGCAATACTTGAGCCGCAAATCAACAACGCAGAGTCTGCGGCAGAAATAATTATCGGTGTTTGGATCACCATATTTGCTTTTTATCTTGCATTGATTCTTCAGGTGATTATACACGAATCGGGGCATCTCGTATGCGGATTGATCAGCGGCTATAAGTTTAATATGTTCCGTATTTTTTCGTTTGCGTTGGTCAAAGGGACAGGAAAAATCAGGTTTAAGCGATTTGGTCTTGCTGGTACGTCGGGGCAGTGCCTTATGCTTCCGCCCGAAGAAAAAAACGGCAAATTTCCCGTTGTTTTATATAATCTCGGCGGAATTATTTTCAACGCGCTAAGCGGCGTTATTTTCATTGCAATTTACATAATTTTCGATATGCCGCCCGTTGCCGAAACCTGTATGCTTGTGTTGGGAATCTCGGGAATCGGCATGGCATTGCAGAACGGCTTGCCGCTGCGTATGGGCATAGTCGATAACGACGCCTGCAATACGGTTGCGTTAGCCAAAAATAAAAAAGCGGCAAGAGCCTTTCGCGTTCAACTGCTTATTGCCGGCGGAAATTCCGATTGCGTGCGCCTTAAAGACATGCCTGCCGAATGGTTTGTCGTTCCCGAAGACGAAGATATGGAAAACGGTCTGGTGGCGGCGTGCGGCGCTCTTGCGTGCAACAGGCTCGTCGACGAGCATAAATTCGACGAAGCCCGCGACGTTATAACGCATATGCTCGAAATCGAAAGCGGAATGGAGCCTGTTTATCGCGGTCTTCTTATAAACGACCTGATTTATATCGAAGCGATAAGTTATAACCGCCACGACGTAATTGTAAATCTGTATTGTGAAGAACAACAGGCTAAGTTTATGAAAGCGATGAAGCGTTCTGTCTCTGTTATGCGCACCGAATATACGCTTGCTTTGCGTTGCGAAAACAACATTCAAAAAGCCGAAGAAATTCTTAAAAAGTTTAATAAACTTACCAAAAACTATCCGTATCTTGCGGACTTACAGTCCGAACGAGAACTGATTAATATCGCGGCGGGCAGAACGCCGGCAGAAGTTGCAAAAACCGAAAGGAGTGAATTATGAAAATTATCGAATACAAGGGGATTGCTCAGCCCGATCCTTACGTTATCAAAGACAACGGATTTTTCTATCTGTACTGCACGGGCGAAAAAGGCGTGCATTGTTATAAAAGCCGGAATCTTGCAAGCGGCTGGGAATACGTCGGCATAGTATTTTCGCAAGCCGAGCAAAAAGAATACTGGGCGCCGTCAGTCATTAAGCGCGGCGGAAAGTTTTACATGTACTATTCGTCTATGCCCGAAAACGAAACCGACGTGCATAAAGAAAATATCAAGGTGGCGGTTTCCGATACGCCAAACGGCGCGTTTGTTTTCGTAAAAGACTTGTTGCCGCCGTTTTCCATCGACGCGCATGTGGTCGAAAACAGCGCGGGTTTGTTCATTTTTTATTCGATTAACGATTACGAAGCCGAAAAAGCGGGAACTTATATCGTTGTCGATAAAATGACCGACGAACTCAACGTTGCGGGCGAGCCGAAAGCGGTCGTAAAGCCCACGCGCGAAGAAGAAATTTACGAAAAAGACCGTTTCAGAAAAGGTCAGGACTGGCACACCATAGAAGGCGCGTTTTATTTTAAGCAGGGCGGAGTGCATTATTGCATTTACAGCGCGAATTCCTATCTTAAGCCGACCTATCATTTAGGTTACGCTTATTCCGAAGATAAAAGCGACGAACTTAACAAAATCGATTT
>CAKQXZ010000074.1 GCA_934292955.1 uncultured Clostridia bacterium | reverse complement strand
ATGCGTAACTGCAACACTTTGCCTCTCTCTTCCGATATGGGAAATATGCGCAAAATGACTAAGGCGATAGGGCAGATTCTTAATGACGACGGGTTTGTTCTTATCTATCCCGAACAGAGTATGTGGTGGAACTACCGTAAGCCCAAGCCGCTTAAAAAGGGTGCGTTCTCGCTGGCAGCTACAAACAACGTTCCCGTCATTCCTTGCTTTATCACCATGCGCGACGGCGACGTTGTGGGAGAAGACGGATTTCCCGTGCAGGAATATACCGTTCACGTCTGCAAACCCATTTATCCCGATAAGAATTTATCAAAGGGTGAAAACACTATGCGGATGAAAGAACTTAACGAAGAATACTGGAAGGAATGCTATCAGCAGGAATACGGAATACCGTTAAGATATATAACTAAAGAAGAACTTTCGAAAAGAACTGCGGTAGTAAGCAGCGCAAACTGATTAAAAATCGTGCTATAAGTCGATTATCGGCTTATAAGCACGTTTTTTTGTTGCGTTTCAGGCATATTGTTTCTGCGGACAAATTTGTTGTTTTTTCGGGATTTTCATGCGAGCAAATTTGTTGTTTTTTCGGCGATTGTTTCGGTGAATAAATGCGCGCAAGCAGGAAAAATGCCGCTTGTTCTCGGCTTGGCTAAAACCCGATTTGGCAAAATGCGGAAAATCGGATTGACAAAAGTTTTTTATGTATATATAATATATAGAGTATTTAGATGTGCATAGCCTGCATTTGGGGCTTTATGTGTTGTTTTGGTTTCCGCAAACGACGGCACGAATGGTTGCCGGTTGTGTTTTGCGGGTTGGCATCTGCGGTAATAAGCGGTTATCGAAATCACGGATAATCGACTTATACCGCCACTTTTTATTAAATAGTTAGGAGAAAACGTATATGCTCAGAATCGATTTGTATACACAGAAGATTCGTCAACTCCGAGACACCCTGAAAGAGGCAGGGTACTCTCTTTGACGTCGACAATTTAAGGGTTGAACAAAAGGAACTCGAAGCGCAACTCGAATTGCCGGAAGTTTGGGGCGATCTCGAACGGTCTACGCAGATTTCGCGTAAACTTACTCATATCAAGAACAGGCTTGCCGTTTACGATTCGACGACTCAGGCGGTGGACGACGTAGAAACGCTGCTCGAACTGGTTGCCGAAGAAGGCGACGAAAGTTACGCCGCAGAAATAGAGGAAAATCTCGATAAAGCCGAAAAAGACATTGAAGAACTGCGCTTGCAGACCTTGCTTAAAGGCAAGTACGACGCGCTCAACGCCATTATGACTTTGCATTCGGGCGCGGGCGGAACGGAAGCTTGCGACTGGACGGAAATGCTTTACCGCATGTATATCTGCTATGCCGAAAAGCACGGATATAAACTTACCGAACTCGACCGTGTAGACGGCGACGAAGCGGGCATAAAGAGCGTTACTTTCAAGGTTGAAGGCGACAACGCTTACGGATATCTGAAAGCCGAAAAAGGCGTTCATCGTCTAGTGCGTATTTCTCCGTTCGACGCGAACTCGCGCAGACATACGTCGTTTTCGTCTGTCGAAGTTATGCCCGAAATAGATAACAGCGACGAAATCGTTATTCGTCCCGAAGAACTCAAGGTCGATACCTATCGTTCGAGCGGCGCGGGCGGACAGCACGTCAATAAAACCGAATCGGCGATCAGAATTACTCACTTGCCCACGGGTATTATAGTTGCTTGCCAGAACGAACGCAGCCAGGTGCAGAACCGCGAACAGGCTATGAAAATGCTGATGAGTAAACTCATCGAAAAGCGTGAAAGCGAACGTATGGAAGAAGCGGCGTCCATCAAGGGCGAAATGAAAAAAATCGAATGGGGCAGCCAGATCCGTTCGTACGTTTTCTGCCCGTACACTATGGTCAAAGACCACCGCACAGGTTGCGAAACGGGTAATATCGAAGCGGTTATGAACGGCGAACTCGATCCGTTTATCATAGACTACCTTAAAAAATCCTGACGGTCGCTCGTTTATGGAAAAGTACGTAAAAAGGGCAAAAGCCCATGGGATTAAAGAAAATCCCGTAATTCTCGCAATCGAATCTTCGTGCGACGAAACGGCGTGCGCCGTACTCGAAGGCAGAAGTAATCTTTTATCTTCCGAGATTGAAAGCTCTATGACCGAACACATACGTTTCGGCGGCGTCGTTCCCGAAATCGCTTCGCGAGCGCACACGACGGCTATATCCATCGTTGTCGAACGCGCACTTAAAAACTCGGGCAAAACGCTTAAAGATATCGACGCCGTTGCCGTAACTTACGGCGCGGGGTTGCTCGGCGCGCTGCTGGTCGGCGTGTCTTATGCCAAAGCGTTGGCGTTCGCGCTGGGCGTGCCGCTTATTCCGGTAAGTCATATCCGCGGGCATCTTGCGGCTATTTATCTTGCCGATCCGTCGCTTAAACCGCCGTTTATCAGTCTGCTTGCAAGCGGCGGACATACCGCGATTATAGAAGTCAAAGATTACGGACAATACGAAGTTATCGGCGAAACGCTTGACGACGCAGCGGGCGAAGCTTTCGATAAAGTCGCGCGCGTTCTCGGGCTTAATTATCCCGGCGGACCAAATATAGAACGACTTGCGCGCGAAGGTCAGCCGAATATAAAGTTTCCCGCAATGCTCAAGGGAAAAGATTGTTACGATTTTTCTTACAGCGGGTTAAAAACCGCAGTTATAAACTACGTACATAACCGCGAACAGGCGGGGCTTTCTTATAACAAAGCGGACGTTGCAAGCTCTTTTCAGCATGCCGCTGTGGACGTGCTTGTAAAAAAGGCGATCCGAGCCGCAAAAGAGCGTAATTTAACCACTATTACGGCAGGCGGCGGAGTGGTTGCAAACGGCTATCTTCGCGATACTTTAACCCGCGAATGTGCCGATAATCGACTTATAACCGTACTTCCGCCAAAAGTTATGTGTACGGACAACGCCGCCATGATAGCTGCCGAAGGGTATTTAAGATATATTGCCGGCGATTTTGCCGATATGACGCTTAACGCCAAAGCGCGCGTAGAACTCGGCTGAACGCCGTGAAAGCAGACTAAAAAACAAATACGCCGCAAAACCGTGTGGGTGAACGCCTGATAAATAACGGAATTTGCTTGCGTTTATCGCCGTAAATTACTGAAAATATGCTTTTTTCGGTGAAAAATATGTGGAACTAAGGTATTTTTAGGGAAAAAGGTTGACAACGCGTGCGCATGCGCATATAATGTAAATCGTATAAGATTATGCCAAGACTTGTATATGTCGGGCGAAAGCGGCTTATCAAAGTGCGCGAAAGCTCGTTAATAGTGCGAAAAGTTCGGCGTAAGTCTTACAAGGCGGTTTATCGTCGTTTTGCGATTATAAGCCGAACATATTCAATCTCAAGGGAGAAAGGTATGAAAAAATTTGCCGCAGTTATTGCATTAACCGTTTTGTCGGTTATTATCGGAAGTTTTGTCGGGTGCGCGAGTATGGAAAACAAAGAATACGTTCCGTCCGACGATAAGTATTTCGAATACGAAGAAGTAAAAGAAACGACCGAAGAAGGCGAAACCGTCGTAGCTTACACGGTTGCGCTGAAAGCCGATCAGAACGAACTTCCCGAAACGCTGTGCCTGCCCGTATCGCATAACGAACTTCCCGTCGTTGCGGTTAAAGAAAGCGGTTTTGAAGGCTCGGCTGTTACTAAATTGAGTATTCCGTCGAATATCAAAGCGATCGGTGCGAAAGCGTTCAAAGACTGCAAGTCGCTCACGAAAGTGTATTTTTATCGTTCGACTGACGATTGCAAAGAAATAGGCAACTTCGCTTTCTCGGGTTGCACGGCTCTTACCGATCTCGATCTTTCCAAAAAACTCGTTAAAATCGGTTCGTTCGCGTTCAACGCTTGCGGAATTAAATCGATTGATATTCCCCGTGACGTTACCACGATAGGCGCGTCTGCGTTCTCGTTCTGCGCCGATCTCGAACACGTTACCATCGCCGTTAAACTTTCCGAAGTAGGCGAAAACGCGTTTGCTCAGTGCTCCGAAAATCTTGTTATCGAAGTAGCTGCAAGCAATCCTAATTTCTATTCGGAAAACGGTAAACTCATTAAAAGAGCGTAAGGCATAACAAAAACCAAGTATAAAATATGCCGTCCTTTTGCGGGCGGCTTTTATTTTTTGTCAGGGATTTTTTACGTTGTTCTTTTATAGAATGTGATATACATCAAAAACATACTATGAGCGATATTCAAAAACAAAAGACTAAAAAACCGCTTGCCGACGAGCGCAGACAACTGCTGCTTATAATTTTGTGCTGGGTGGTTTATACCGGCAATTATCTTGCAAGATACGGTTACAATTCAAACATAAACGGCATTATCGAACACTACGGCGTAGATAAATCGCAGGCGGGCTTGGTCGCGACCTGTTTCTTTTTCGCGTATGGCGCGGGACAGGTAATAAACGGCATGTTATGCTCGAAATATAAACTTAAAATTGTAATGCCGCTGTCGCTTGCGGTTTCGTCCGTGCTGAATTTGATCGCGTTTTTTCTGCCCGATTTTCACTATTTTAAGTATATGTGGCTTATAAACGGACTGACGCAGTCGGTCAGTTGGCCGTCGCTCGTGCTGGTACTCGGCAGATATTTAAGCAAGAAAAATCTTAAAAAGGCAATAATTTCTATGAGTACGACCACCGCGGCGGGTACGCTCATAACATACTGTTTAAGCGCGCTGTTCAACGAGATAGGCATGTTTAATCTGTCGTTTTTGTTCGGCGGCGTTATTATTGCCGTGTGTGCCCTTTTGTGGTTGACCGTATTCGATAAATTAGCCGTGGAATGTAACGACGAAGAAATTGAAGCAAACGAGCAACAAACCGCGCAAGAAGAAAACGGAAAAGGGTGGACGGTCGCGCTCGTTATGTTTATCGTTCTCGGGCTGTTTGCCGTTATAGATAATTTCGTTAAAGACGGGCTCAGCACATGGGTGCCGACCATAATGAAAGACACATACGGCTTTTCCGACAGCCTTTCCATAATTTTATCGCTTGTGCTGCCGCTTGTGGGCATATTCGGGGCGACGCTTGCAATCTTTCTCAATTCAAAAATAAAAGATTTCGTCGCGCTTTGCGGTGTACTGTTCGTGGCATCGGCGGTTATGCTCGCGTTTATTATTCCCGACGGAATGCCGTTCTGGGTACTGCTCATAGTTTTCGGCGGCGTTTACTGTTTTATGTCAAGCGTGAACAATGCGGCAACGAGTATGGCTCCGCTGTTTTTGAGAAACTATTTCAATTCGGGAAGAACCGCAGGGCTTCTTAACGGGTGCTGTTATCTCGGCAGTACTATAAGTTCTTACGGGCTTGGCGTTATCGCCGCGCGCGGCGGGTGGAATACCGTGTTTGCCGTACTTTTGGGCAGCGCGGTTTTTGCCGCTTTGGTCTGCGGAATATATCTTGCCGTTAAGCCGATTATAGCCAAAAAGACAAAATAACGGTTGCAAAACCTGCAGACTTGTTCGTTATGGTGCAATAACTTAAGCCGGGTAGTAACCATAACCAATTTAATAAATCTTGAAAAATCGGAGCGTCGAAAAAAAGATGCTCTTTTTTTGTTGACAAGATAAAGAAGTCGTTATATAATAAATATACCCTTAGGGGGTATATTGCGGCGAGCGGCGCACGGTCGGTCACGCGCGATACGCATTATAAATATAAATCCGTGCGGCGCTTGTAAGAAAGCATAGGTATTTCATTCGTCATCACTAATTATTTTTGCGGCAATAAATCGGTTTTTTGCAAAACTATAAAAAACGCATGGCAAACGAGATTTCTTATCCGCTAAAAAGCCGCCTTTTCGGTATTTAATGATAAAGAATGGAATCTCTCAGATAAAGGAGAATAAAATGGCAGATAATAAATGTTGTCGCAACTGCGGAAAAAGTAAGTTGCAGCCGAGAAGCGAAAAAGAGAAAAAAGCCCTTATAGGTCGATTAAACAGGATTTCGGGACAGATAAACGGCATTGCGGGTATGATAGAAACCGACCGATATTGCGACGACGTTTTAATTCAGCTTGCCGCGGTATATAAATCGATAAAGAGCGTATCTGCGGCTATACTCGAAGAGCATATGAGAAGTTGCGTTACCGAAAGTCTTAAAAAAGGAGAAACCGAAGTTATCGACGAAGTAGTCGATTTATTCAAAAAATTCGTATGAAAAAAGATCTGTTTAACGTTACCGGAATGTCTTGCGCGGCGTGCGTGGGGCATGTTGAAAAAGCCGTTAAAAAGGTAAACGGCGTAAAAGAAGTTAACGTCAATCTGCTGTCGAATAATATGACGGTGGAGTACGACGAAAATACCTGCACCGCGGGGCAAATTGAAAAAAGCGTTAAAGACGCGGGGTATGGTGCTAAAGTCGTAGGAAAAAACAAAAGCGAATCAGGGGATAAAAACGATTATTCCGACGATATAAAAGCGCAGAACAAAAAAAAGTTTATCGAACTTATAGTGTCGGGCGTACTGCTTATCGCGCTGATGTATTTTTCGATGGGCAATATGATGTGGGGCTTTCCTTCGCCGGACGTATTCGACCATCATAAAAACACGGTAGGCTTTGCGCTTATACAGTTTATATTGCTATTGCCCATACTTTATATTTACAGAAGATATTTTATATCGGGCTATAAAAAACTTTTCCGCGGCGCGCCCAATATGGATACGCTTGTCGCAATAGGTTCAACCGCTTCGGTAGTCTACGGAATTGCCGCAATGTTTATAATGAGCAACGCAACGGCAAAAATCGCCATGGGCGGGCTTACCGAAGAGCAAATAGCGGGCTATAGGTCGATTATCGCCACATATCACCACAATTTGTACTTTGAATCGGCGGGAATGATATTAACCCTTGTAAGTCTTGGCAAATATCTTGAAGGGTTATCCAAACAAAAAACCACAAAAGCGGTCGAAGCACTCGCGTCGCTTGCGCCTGAACGCGCGGTCGTCTTAATCGACGGCGAAGAAAAAGAAATCGCCGCCGAAGAAGTTAAAGCGGGCGATACCGTTGTTGTAAGAAAGGGCGAAATTATCCCCGTCGACGGCGAACTTTTAAGCGGCGGTATTTCTGTCGATCAGTCAAATATTACGGGCGAATCTATCCCCGTATCGAAAACCGTCGGGCAGGCCGTTTACGCTTCAACCACGGTGACGGCGGGATATTGCACGATTAAGTCGACAAAGGTCGGCGAAGATACGTCCTTTTCAAATATTGTGCGGCTGGTCGAAGAAGCGGCAAACTCCAAAGCTCCCGTGTCGCGCCTTGCAGACAAAGTTTCGGGCGTTTTCGTGCCGACGGTGTTGATTATAGGCTTGCTTACCTTTATAATAAATATGTTGGTCGGCGCAAGTTTCGAACTCGCTCTGAACTTTGCGGTCACGGTTGTAGTAATCGCTTGTCCGTGCGCTTTGGGGCTTGCAACCCCCGTTGCTATTATGGCGGGAACGGGTAAAGGCGCGGAACTCGGTCTTATTATAAAGAATGCGGAAATTCTTGAAAGAACAAAGTCTATTAACGTTGTCGTTTTCGATAAAACGGGTACGATTACGCAGGGTAAACCGTCCGTAACCGATTTTTTAACGAGCGGCGACCAAGAGCAGATTCTGAATTACGTTTATTCGGTAGAAAACATGTCCGAACACCCGCTCGCGCATGCCGTCTGCGAATATGCAAAAGATAAAAACGCGCGTATTTTCGGCGTCGATAATTATAAATCGCTCGAAGGGCGCGGAATATCGGGCGACATAAACGGTGAGAACGTAGCTATAGGTAACTACGCTTTCGCAAGAGAACTGAGCGATAACGCAGGCGAATTTTTAAGCCGCGCAGACGAGTTCGGGCAGCAGGGCAAAACGTCGCTGTATGTTATCATAAACGGGAAAACCGTCGCGTTGATTAGTATAAAAGATCAGGTTAAAGAAAGTGCCGTAAGTGCCGTTAATCAACTTATAGCAAGGGATATTGAAACCATAATGCTGACGGGCGACAATGAAAAGACGGCAAAAGCGATAGCAAAAGAAGTAGGAATATCTACTGTATACGCCGAAGTTTTGCCGCAGGAAAAACAGTCGGTTGTAGAAAAACTTAAAGAAGACGGAAAGGTCATCGCAATGGTAGGCGACGGCGTGAACGATTCGCCCGCGCTGACTGCGGCGGATATAGGAATAGCCATCGGCGGCGGAAGCGACGTTGCCGTGAACTCGGGCGACATAGTGCTGCTTAAAAACGATCTTGCGGGCGTGTATCAGGCGGTCGATCTCAGTAAATTCGTGCTTAAAAAAATTAAAATGGGACTGTTCTGGGCGTTTTTCTATAACGCGGTTTGCGTGTTTATAGCAACGGGTATTCCGTATTATATATGGGGCTTTAAGATTTCGCCTATGATAGGTGCGCTTGCAATGAGTTTTTCAAGCGTTTCGGTTGTTCTTAACGCGCTGACGATAAATCTTTTCAAGCCGAAAACGATTAAAAACAAAAAGCACAACGCCGATGCAGTAACCGTCGATAACGGTAAAAATTTAACAAACAATACAATAAACGCCGCATTGACGGCGGAAAACAAAACGTCTGATAATAAAGGAGATAATGTTATGAAAACTGTAATTAAAGTTAACGGAATGATGTGCAGACATTGCGTTATGCACGTTGAAAACGCGGCAAAATCGGTTGACGGCGTTCTGTCTGCCAAAGCCGATCTTGCAAACAAAGAAGTCGTTATAGAGCATAACGGCGCGGATATCGAACTTATTAAACAAAAGATTAAAGACGCGGGTTACGAAGTTAAGTAATATTCGCGCTTAAATAATTTCATCTTAAAATTTATACTATTATGAAGAAAATTTTAGTAACCGGCGGGGCGGGATTTATCGGTTCGGAATATATCGATTACGTTCTTAAAACGCATAAAGAAAGCGTTTCGGTTTTGTGCGCCGATAAACTCACTTACGCGGGAACCGCGCGCCCCGAAGAGCGTTTTGCAAAATACGATAACTTTGCCTTTTGTAAGGTCGATATATGCGATAACGGTGCTATAGACCGACTTTTTGACGATTTCAAGCCCGATTACGTCGTCAATTTCGCTGCCGAAACGCATGTTGACAGGTCGATTTCCGATCCGTCGCCTTTCTTTTTAACTAACGTAGTGGGAACGTCGGTTTTGCTTGACGCCGCAAAAAAATACAAGGTTAAAAGATTTCATCAGATATCTACCGACGAAGTTTACGGCAGCGCGCCCGAAACAACAGAATATTTTGAGAGCGACAAACTCAACCCGTCAAGCCCATACAGCGCGAGCAAAGCGGCAGCCGATCTTGCCGTTTTGTCGTATGCGAAAACGTTCGGCTTAGACGTTACGATTACGCGCAGTTCCAACAATTACGGCAGATATCAGTTTCCCGAAAAACTTATCCCAGTGGCGGTGTGCAGCGTTTTAAGCGGTAAAAAAATTCCCCTTTACGGCAAAGGCGAAAGCGTGCGCGACTGGCTTTACGTCACAGATAACTGCAAGGCGATAGATTACGTTTTAAGAAACGGCGAATCCGGACAGATTTATAACGTTTCGGGCAGACACCGCCTGACAAACGCGTGCGTTATTAAAAAGATTATAAATATTTTAGGCGTTGACGACAGCGTGATAACTTATGTTCCCGACCGTGCGGGCGCAGATCTTTCTTACGATATAAATGACGACAAATTAAGAAAGGCTTTCACCACTCCGCTTACCGATTTCGACTTCGCGCTTTTTGAAACGGTGCAGTGGTACAAAAACAATAAAGACTGGTGGCAACCGCTTTTTAACCGACCGTGCTTAACTTTTGTCGAGCCGATACATTTTTAATTGCCGCCGTGCGGAAAAACCTATATTATACTTAAAGAATTTGCCCGTAATCGTTTCGATTGCGGGCAAATTTTATTTTGTTATGGCGTTTACTCATTGTATGTTTATATTCCGTTAGTGTAAAACCGATATACCGTATTTTTTATATTATAGTGCGGTACGATTTCGGAAAAAACGTGAGCAAAGGACAATGAAGTACAAAGAATGACCTGATATAGAATAAAATGCCGGTACAGAGGCCGCCGATACGTTTCGGTTCTGCAGGAGTAAAATCATAGCCGCGGCGATATTGTCAAAAATGCGTAAATTGTCGATTACAGTAAGTTATTCGTTGACATAATCTTTGATTTTTGCTATAAATATGTGTGGAAAATGCGACGGGCTGATATTATATCAGGCGCCGACGAAAGCGACTTGTTTGCTTTCAGGGAATGGAAAAAAATGAATAAAGATTTGTTTGAAGAAGTTGCTTTGCGCATCGGCTGTCGGTATGTCTCGGATATGCGGGATGAACCGTTCAGAAGTTTCGCAAAAGAAACGCTTGCTCAATCAATAGATCTCGGCGAATATCCGCTCGGGGTCTTGTCGGACATGTACGAATATCTTTACGGTAAAAAAGTTAATTTCGAAACATACGATCAGGCAAAGAACGCGTTCGTCGTAAAAAAATGAACGTCTGATACAATATCAGACGAACACGGATTATATTTTATCGATTTTTTTATTCGGAGGCTTTTATGAAAGCAGTCAAAAAACTATTTATAGCATGCAGCGTTATAATGATGTTTGCGTGCGTAACGCTTGGCACGTTGTCGCTTCAGCCTGTAAAAGCGAATGCGGCTACGGCAGAGATAAGCGATCTTGCTACGAGCTTAAACACGAGCAGAGCAAAAAAGATTCGCTTGGGTACATACAACTCTCAGCCCAT
>CAKQXZ010000073.1 GCA_934292955.1 uncultured Clostridia bacterium | reverse complement strand
GTTTGCCGTATCTACGGTAACTTCATTCTTGAGGTATGCCGCGGAATCGCGATACACATAAATATTTACAAGTTCATAATCACCGGCAGTTTGTTCTTTAACTTGCTGTTTGTGATCATACTCGACTATTCCAAGTATTTCTTCGAGTTCCGATGCCGTCGGTTCCCTGTAACTTACGGACGAATCGTCAATGCTCTGGCAAGCAAAGAGAGCGATCGAAGATACTAAAGTCACAGCGAGAAGGCAACAAATAAGCGATAATTTTCTTTTCATTGTGCTATTTTTCTCCTTATTTTTTTTGTCATTAATATGACTACACAATTCAATTTTTATTCACAACGTAATAAATCTTCAGACAATTCGGCTTTAATCTGATAAGAATCGTTATAAAACTCGACAAGACCTTGTACGTCGATCGTTTTATTAAGAAGGTCTTTTTCCGTTATGGTCTTAGAGTTTTCGTTATGCCAAACGCCTGTTCTGACAATAATCGTTTTTCCGTCTTTTTCGCATGTCAAGGTCATTGCGCCTACGGACGAAGATTCGGGATTAGTGGTAGTGTACACTTTCCTGACTTTTAAGCCGCACATTTTAACAGAAGTGTATAAAGCCAACTGCGCGTAATCGAAATATTTAATTTCGTCGTCAAGGTTTAACTCAACGTTATTTTTGCCCGTATACTCTTCGGCTGACGGCTCGGCAAAATTCGGCGTAATGCCTGTCTTTATAAGGCTTATATAATTCTTTTCCGTGCCGGGGTCGGGGCGGGGATTATATTCAATGCCGGATACCTGATAGGTCGCGCCGGTTTCCCAATAAGAAACGGTTCCGACTATTCTTACGCGGTTTCCGTAAGTCATATACTTTTTGGCTGAGGCGCCGATTCCGTTATTGTTGTTGTAGATTTGCATGCCATACCAACGTCCGGTCTTTTCGTCAAAATCTTCACAATACAACGTGCCGCCGATTGAACGCCAGATATTTGCCTCGAACGCAACTTTTTTGCCGTTGAAATATTCTATATTCAGCCTCAAATCGCGCAGAGTCACTTCTATTGCTTCGCCGTAGTAGAAATTAGGATCGGGCTTTTCCGAAAAAACATTTAATTTTAGCGCTTTTGCCTGATCGAGCGCCCTGTTGCATACGTCTGCGTATCTGGTGCTGAGAATAGACGAGGCTACTGCAAGACCGTTCTGCAAAATTTCGAGGTTAAGATTGCGGAAAGTCGAGTCGGCTTCGGTATTATACCATACCCATACAAGGTATCTTGCGCCGGTAGAGTCTTTATTCCAGTTGCTGTCGTTAGATTCGATATAAATCTCTTTTGCTCCGGCAAGTTTAGTATGAGTAAAATCGGAAGCTGTTTTACCGTATTCTTCGATTTTTCCGGTCGATTCGGGCGTATTGATCGCAAGATATCTTGCTTTTAAAATAGTGGTATCGTCAATAGGTTCGCTCAGTCTGAAATGCGTCGTATCGCCGTCGATATAATTGTAAACGGTTACTTTTTGTTTCTTTGTTTCGGACGACTGATTGAACGTTAACTGCGAAACGTAATCGACTTCTTCGATCTTATTGTCGTTATTGCAGCCGACAAACAAAGCCGAGCAGGCAGTAATGCATAAAAGCAATAAGAACGTAATAATTTTATTATAGAATTTCATTTTTTTAACCTATCTTGGCGCGCGATATTATCGCGCGCCTGAATAAACGATCAGTTAATTTTTACTTGTTAAACGCGCTCTTGCATTTATTGATTGCGTCTTCGAAGTATTTGTTAAGATCGGCGTCGTACTGCGCCTGGGTGTAATCTTCACCGACGGGCTTAAGAGCGAGAGTTGCAGCAAGTAACGCTTCAGCCTGGCTTCTTGCTTCTGAAGAACCTTCGAAAGCAGGGCTGGTGAAGTAGTAACTGTCCTGTTGCCAGCATACGTAAGCAGAAAGAGCGGTTATTCCATTTGTATCATAACTCTTTCCGGCAAGATGTTCCTGAAACGCAGGATCGTTTATTGCCGATTCAATTACGGGAACATAACCGGAGGCAATAGAGAAGTCAGCCTGGAATTCGGCGCTGGTCGTCAGATATTTAATAAGGAGCCATGAAGCAAGAATCTGATCTTTTGTAGCGTTTTTAAGAATACATACGCTCGGTCCCTGAGAAATAACTTTGGGCTTATTCGCATTTGCCTGAGGAATAGATACTATACCTACTTCGAAGGGAGCTTTCTTATTTATCAATTTGGGTGCCTGATGCGACGCGCCGGCAGAGGATCCGACCGACATATAACTTCTTTGATATGACTGTCCGTCGCCTTTCGTTGCTGTGGGATCAGTGCTAAATTCCGCGCCTTCGATAAACAACCCGCTGGTATATGCACCGTAAAGTTTTTGTGTGGTAAGCCAGTTTTTATTTTTCCATGCGTTAAGAATTTTTACAAATTCTTTGTGTGCGTCGGTATTGAAAAGGTAGTGTTCCTGACCTTTTGCGGCGCTGGTATAGGGAAGCCCTAACTGTTCGCACATAGTGATGAATAAGTTTGCGTCACTGTCGTATCCCAGAGGAATACAGTTCGGATCCCATGCTTTAAGCCTTTGGCAAAGAAGAGCCATAGTGCCCTGACAAGTTTCGCAATTGTCTACGGGATCGATGGCGTGACCTTCTTTAGAGCACCACCATGACGTGGGAATAAAGAAATTTTTGTCTTTAAGTTCGAATACGGTTTTATTATAGTAAAGAACTTCGGTCGATTTGGAGAAAGGTAGAGAATACATACCCTCCAATGAATACTGAGAACCTTCGTTGTAATATGCGTCGATAAAATCGTCTATTTCGGTGCTCGTAAGACCGATAGGCATTGCTTCTTTGTTGCCGAACTTACCTGCGGGAACTTCTTCGGTGCTATTGATATAACTTGTAAGGTCTACAACGCGTAAAGCGCGGTTGTAAAGAGCAACATGGTCGGCATAGCAGTATGCTATGTTAGGACCTTTACCGCTTTGCAGTTCTTTAACAACTTTGTCTCTTACGTCGTCGTAACCGCCTTCCTGAGTGGCTTTAACCTTGATTCCCGGATAAATTTTCTGGAATTTATCGATGTAAGTTTTGAGGGTAGGTTGAAGATTGGTAGCACTCATCGTGTGGTAGAAAGTGATTACAACACCTTCGTCGTCTTTGCCTGTACATCCGTTAAGAGCGACAACCGAAGTCATCGAGATAACCAATGTCAAAACAAGAGTTAAAAGTTTTTTCATGTTTCTTCCTCCATTCAGTTTATTATAAATTGATTTTTTTTCAGAATAAGTTAAGTATTTGTGTAAGCCCCGTTATTATTATGGAGCAATTTTAACTGAATCGGCGATTTAAATCTAAAGAGCGAACAAATCAGCCTTTAATACCGCTGCGGCTTACGCCTTTCATAATATATTTTCTAAGGAATACAAATACAAGGAAAAGCGGAATGGAAACCAAAACGACGGCGGCCATCTGAACGGGATAGTCGTACTGAGTGCCTTCGGCAGGGGTAAATGCAGTTCTTAGACCGTAGGTTATCATCTGGTGCGCGCTTCCGCTTGCAACAAGACGTGGCCATATATACGAGTTCCATGCACCCATCATTTTAAGAATTGTAATAGATATAAGAGTAGGTAACGAAAGGGGGATCATTACTTTCCAGAGGTATTTCAAATCGCTTGTACCGTCGACTTTTGCGGCGTAATATAATTCGTCGGGAATCTGCATAAAATTCTGACGAAGCAGATAGATATAAAATACGCTTACGAGGAAAGGAATAATCAATACGGCGTATGTTTCCGTCCATTCCCAAGTCATAACGGTCTGGTAGTTTGTTATAGTAAATAATTCGCCGGGGATCATCATTGTTGCAAGAAGTGCTGCAAACAATGCGTTTTTACCTTTAAACTCGAGTCGAGCGAAAGCAAACGCCGTGATTACGGTTATGATGAGAGATAGAACGGTCGATACAATGCCGACGTACAACGTGTTAAGAAACAACGCCCCTAAAGAACCTTGGGTGAATGCTTCGAGGTAGTTCATTATATCCAACCCTTCGACCGGAAAAAAAGTCGGGTGCAAATAATAATACTCGGTTTTTGTTTTGAGCGACGAAATTACCATCCAATAGAAGGGAAAGATGACAATTAAAGCCATTATACCCAGGAACAGATACAATAAAACCTGAACGATAACTTTACCGATTCTTTGTTTTACCGTTTGTTTTTGCATGTTGCGTTCTTTCATTACTTCTTCAGAAATATTTTGTACTTCTTCCGAAGGATTTTGTTCATTTTTAAGATTATTGTCTTGCATAACTGCCTCCCTTAATAATGAACTTTCTTTTTGCTGACGTAAAGATTGAGCATGGTTACGATAAATATAAGAACGAACAGTAACAATGCCGCCGCACTTGCTTTTCCGTAGTCGGTCTGTGTTATAGACTTATATATCAGACCTACAACGGTATTCATTCCGTCAGGTCTGTTTATCGGCCCCATTTCTTCACCGAATATACCTACAATGCTGGTATATTCTTTGAACCCGCCGATAAAGCCCGTTATTACGACGTATGCTATCATCGGGGAAAGCATGGGAACTGTAATTCTCCAGAATGTTCTTACACGACTGGTGCCGTCGATTTTTGCTGCGTCGTAATACTGTTTGTTTACGCTTTGAAGCCCGCCGAGCAAAATGAGAATTTTAAAGGGAAGTGCATTCCATACTATGTAAACGGTCATAACGAAATAGTTTGCCCAAGGTTCGCTTGTCATGCCCAACCAGTCGATTCGCTTGCCGCCGAAAAATACTATAATATTGTTGATTATACCGATCGATTCGTTAGGAGTACCTACGCCGACAACGTTGAACATTACCGCAAAAACCATACCGATCGCTATCGTGTTGGTTACGTACGGTAAAAAGAATATTGTCTGCAATAATTTCGAGAACCATTTGATCGAGTTAAGGCATACGGCAATGAGTAGAGCGAGGAAGGTTGAAATAGGAACGGTCAGAACGCAAAGCAATACCGTATTAAGCAGGCAAGTAAAAAAATCATACCCCTTATCGGCTACGACGTCAACAAAGTTCTGAATGCCGAATTGGAATTCTTTGCCTGCAACCGCTTCCAGCCCGTTATACTCGTTAAGAAATGCCATTCTTATTGTATTTACCATCGGCCAGACGGTAAATATCAATAAAAGTACCAAAGCGGGCGCAAGATACAGCCACGCTTTCCATTGATTTTTTCCTTCGACCATTACTTCACCTCAGGATAAACGCGTTGTTCGGTTTCTTTATCGAAAATGAATACTTTATGACGTTTTAATCTGAAAGATATCGTTTTTGCGCCGATGTCGATTTTATTATCGGCATCGATGATAGAGCGGACTGTCTGGTTAACGGACGCTTCACTCGTCGATACGACGCTTACGTCGCGCCCCATTACTTCTACGTTGGTAAGATTCAGATGCAAAGGACCGTCTTTATCGAGAATAAAGCCCTCAGGTCTTATACCTATGTAAACCGCACGATCGCTGATGCCTTTCGAGTCAAATACGGGTTCGTTTCCGATATATAATCTTTCGTTTTCGACTTTACCTTCGAAAACATTGATCGGGGGAGTGCCGAGGAATTTCGCGACAAACAGATTGACGGGATCATCGTAAACGTCCTGTGGGGCGCCTATCTGCTGAACAACGCCAAGTTTCATAACGACGATCTGGTCGGATATGGACATCGCTTCTTCCTGATCGTGCGTAACGAATACCGTCGTTATGTTTGTTTCGCGCTGAATGCGTTTGATTTCCTCCCTCGTCTGAAGTCTTAATCTTGCATCAAGGTTGGAAAGCGGTTCGTCAAGAAGCAATACGCGAGGCATTTTTACGAGAGCGCGGGCAATAGCTACACGCTGTTGTTGTCCGCCCGAGAGTTCGTTCGGCTTACGATCCATAAGATTATCTATCTGAACGAGTTTTGCTACTTCAAAACTGCGTTCAAGCATCTGCGCTTTTGTCAATTTATCCGCGCCTTTAAGATTTTCAAGCGGGAACATGATGTTCTGTTTTACAGTCATATGCGGGTAGAGGGCATAGTTCTGGAAAACAAGACCAACCCCCCTGTTTTCGGGCGTGAGTTCGGTTACGTCGTCGTCGCCGAAATAAATACGGCCGCTTGTCGGTTTCTGAAGCCCGCTGATCATATAAAGAGTAGTGCTTTTACCGCAGCCGCTCGGACCGAGCAGACCGATTAACTTTCCGTCTGGAATTTCGTAATCAAAATTGCAAACGGCAGTAACTTCCTCACCTTTTTTGTTTCTGCTGGGAAATATTTTTGTGAGATTCTGTAAAACAATTTTCATGTTATCACTTTCCTTAACAATATATTTATTTAAAAAATATTCTAAATAAAAACCAGTTTTTCAATAAAAAAACCAAAACGCTGAACGAGGGCATTTTGGTTGGCGCCCTCAATCAATCTTCGTTTTTAGACAATAGCCCGAGAACAAGACATAATACTTGACAAATCAGCGCCAGAGTTCCGACCACAATGGGGGTAATGCCTGCTAACTGAGTATTAACGCGCTTATTTCTGCCAAAGATCGCTTCGAGAGCAAATAAATTGTTTTCAAATTCAGTTGTGTTTTCTTCATACGTCGAACCGAAAGCAACGATAAGATAGGTTACCATCAGCGCAATAAAAAATACGCAAAACGCTATGCCGAGGCTTTTGAAAAATATCATTTTTTTCGGATAATCTTTCATAACGCCGGACATGATGAAAAATATGCATGAGCACAGGCATAAAATCAACGCAGACATAAGCCATGCGGAACGTACCTTCAAAAACAGGTCTGCAATCAGGACGTATATAAGCCCTGCAACAAAGATACCTATTCCTCCAACGAAAAAGGATACGGTTTCAATCGATTTTTTATTGATAAGTTTTTTTTGCATTATTATTTCCCTTATTATTAAAAGATAACGCAGTTTATGTTAACGCAACCCGTCGGTTATATCTTAATCGACTTTTTTTCGACCTGCTCTTCGTGGAGGGCCGTTTTGTATGCGATCATTGCTTCTTCCGAATCGAAAATCATCTGGGTATTCATATCGACGACGACCGAGTCAGAAAGTAAATCGTGAATGAAAGAATTAGTTTTGGATACAAAGAAAAGAATAAATTCAGCAATAATCAATGCAAACAACAAAAGTACGGTGAACAACCCTGCCTGATTAAAAAGCAACATTATCAGCGAGTACAGGGGAATCATTGTTTCGATCGCATATTTACCGAATACGGTACGAATAAACATCGAAACCGCCGACACTTTTATGCCTTTGCTCTGCATAACCGCAATAGAGAAAATCTTCTTTCCGACTGTTTGACCGTTTTTTAAAAAAAGCGGAATTACAAACTCCATTACAATATATGCAAGCAGAACGCCGATGCTCAATATGGTCAATGTTAAATTAACTATCATATTATAACATTTCAGAACGGCTTTATCATGCATGAACGCAGTTCTCGCGGCAGTGTAGTTTTTCTGCTGTTCTTCATCAAGATCGTCGAATTCTTCCTGCGTCATCTTGAAAGAAACGCCGTATTGTTGTTCGTATTGCCTCTGATACCCGTTATACTCTTTGTAAAACCCGTCATATCCGGTTGCTACTGAAAGTATGAAACAGAACAGAGTCGCAACAATGGTGAGAAGAATAATATCAAGCAAAAAGGCCGAAAAGCGCTTCAACAGGCTGGCTTTTTGAAAATCATATATCATCCGTTTTTCCGATTTCTGCGGCAGGATAATTTGTCTGAATACGAAAATATTTTTTTAAGCCCGAAATTTCGTCGAAAAAAAATACAATGCACCATAATTCAACCACAGACCTTTGTAATTGTAACACAGTATAATCGGGTTGTCAACATTTTTCTTGTTTTTATCTTATATTTTTAATTTATTGAAAAGAATAGAAAAAAGCAGGGGGGTAAGCTTTCTTTCAGATCGCGCTGTGATTTATCCGATTATATTTTGATTTTTAGTTGCACGCTTAGATAGGGGGAGAATATTTTTGATTACATAATAAGATTGAAAAATACGTATAAAATAAACGATTATAAAGATTTTTATGTGTAGAATAATCGTATAGTAGTGCATGCGTGTTTTATAGACAGATCTGGTATTGGATGCAAAAATATTGCTCGTATACTTCCTTAAATTCTTTCATAATCCTTGATAAAAGAACGGAGATAAATAAAATAAATTTTCAAAAAGGTAAAATAAAAACGACTGCTGAAATAACAGTCGTTCTATTTTTAATCAAACTCTCGTAACTTTGTCGCTCTTAAGGCAACGAGTACAAACGTATTCAGAGGTCATTACGCCGTCTTTCATAACTCTGACCTTTTGAACGTTTGCGCTGTATAAGCGAGGAGTTTTACGGTTACTGTGGCTGACTTTGTTGCCGGACAGTTTACCCTTTCCGCATACACTGCAAACTCTTGACATATCTACACCTCCAAATAAGTAAGATGGCTGTTGCTTCGTTTTCACGCTTTATTTACTATATCATCAATGTAAAAATAATGCAAGAATTTTTAGTGCAATTTGAGAAAATTAGATATTTTTTTTATCTAAGCATCTTATTCAATTTTTGTATATCAGATATTTTCAATAAAAAGGGTTATTCCGCTAAGACTAAATTGTTCGGTGCCGGCATTTCTTACTTCAAGCATTGTATCAGGATCTGTTATCGTTATGATAGTCTTTCCCGTAAGCGTGCCTGCGGCAGACGATGACGAAAGCGTCGGGGATATTTGCTCTCCATTAGAATAAAAGGCGAGTGATTTTGCAGTTGTATCGGTAGAATTTGCTATATATTCTATTTCATAAGTTCCCGGTTGTATAGTTACAGATGTTCCGTTCGTTCCTAAAGTTATATCATTATTAGCAAAATTATTGAATGATTGAGACAAAGTTATAGGACTATTGGCTGCAATATCTTGTTGTGTTGCATTGCTGAAAAGGGCAACTTCGGTAGAAGACGGCCCTGTCGGTCCGGTAGCGCCTGTTGCCCCAGTGGGACCTGTCGGACCCGTTGCGCCAGTAACACCTGTTGCTCCAACGGCACCCGTTTCGCCTGTAGCGCCGGTTACACCAGTAGGACCTGTCGGTCCCGTTGCGCCGGTAACACCGGTTGCTCCAACTGCACCCGTTGCGCCGGTAACACCGGTTACGCCAGTAGGGCCTGTAGATCCAGTTGCGCCGGTAACACCGGTTGCTCCAACGGCACCCGTTTCGCCGGTAGCGCCGGTTACGCCAGTAGGGCCTGTCGGTCCCGTTGCGCCGGTAACACCGGTTGCCCCGGTGGCTCCGATTGGACCTTGCGGACCGATAGGTCCTTGTGGACCGCTCGCACCTGTTGCTCCTGTTGCGCCGGTAGCTCCCGTCGCGCCGCCTGCCGGACCTGTAGGACCGGTTGCCCCGCGCGGGCCTGTAGGTCCGCGGACTACCGATCCGCATCTGTTTGAAATATTGTTGCAACGTTGCGGCTGATTATTGCAACCGCATCCGAATATAAGTTTACAGAAATCGTCAAACATGATTACTCCTTATGTGGTAAAATTGTTTTCACTTTATTTTATGCGAATCGATTTATATTGTTTAATCTACGGAACAGACGCAGCGTTATTATCATAAAATACTTCGGATTACATTGCGATATGATATTATCTTTATGTATGATTGTTAAAAATGAAGAAACTGTAGTCGGGCGATGTTTAGAAAGCGTTAAAGGCGTTTTTGACGAAATAATCATTGTCGATACAGGAAGCAGGGATAAAACTAAGGAAATCTGCGCGAGCTATACAGATAAAATATATGATTATATTTGGGTTGACGATTTTTCCGATGCAAGGAATTTTGCATTTTCTAAGGCCACAGGCGATTATTTATGCTGGCTTGACGCAGATGACGTAGTGGAAAAAGATGATGCGGAAAAAATAATAGAACTAAAGAAGATATTAAATTCAGCCGATACTTTTATGCTGAAATATGTCGTATCGGAAAACGCCGACGGAACAAGTAATTTTGAGTTTTACCGAGAACGAATTGTTAAGAATTGTCCGAAAGCCGTATTTCACGGATTTATACACGAATGTATTATACCTTTCGGCAAAATCGAGTACTGCGATATAAAAATAAAACATCGTAAAGTCAACGCGGGCGAACCCGAACGCAATCTTAAAATTTACTTAAAGCATAAGGTGAAAGGGGTGCCGTTTGACGCAAGGTCGACCTATTATTTCGCGAAAGAATACTATTTTAATAGAGAGTACGATGAATGCAAACGGCTTCTTTTCGAGTTTTTATCGATGAAGAATAAATATATTGCCGATATTAAAGACGCATTGATTACCTTATACCGATGCAGTTATTTCAAAGGTAATCCGTCACCCGAATATTTATATTCAGTCCTGAAAGAAATCGGCGGAGACGCGGAAGCCTTAACGTTGCTCGGTGAGTACTATTTTGACCGGAAAGATTATAAAAGGGCAGAGACTTTTCTGAAGTTTGCTCTCTGTGTAGACGAAGAAAATGCCGTAGGTTTTGTTTTTAAGTCGTATTATCATCGTTATCCGACAATTGATTTACTTAACCTTTATAAAACAACTAACACATATGAAAAGTTCGCAAAACTATTATCTGTAGCAAAAACGAGATATCCCGACATAGACGTGTAAAAAAATTAAGAACTATTTTTTCTGTTTGCATAAAATAAAAATTTGAAACTGCTGTCAAAATAAAAATTAAATTTTTTATGTAAAAACCTTGACAAAATTAAAATGTCGGTGTAGAATATTGGCAATCAATAAACGAGAGTGCTAACAGTTAAACACTGAGAGTGCGAACT
>CAKQXZ010000072.1 GCA_934292955.1 uncultured Clostridia bacterium | reverse complement strand
ATCGGTAGCCGTAATAGGCTTTTTAGTTATCATTTTTGCTTGTTCTTTACGCCCGCATATACATACGGGAATACTTCTGTCGCAAGTACAACCGGTGGCAAGATCGACAAATGCTCGTTTGACAATGCGGTCCTCTAAGGAATGGAAGGTTATCACCGCAAGCCTTCCCCCTGTTTTTAAGCCCGAAGCAATCTCGTGCAGACATTTATCAAGTCCTTCGAGTTCGCCGTTTACTTCGATTCGTATTGCCTGGAAAGACCGCCTGGCGGGGTGTCCGTCTTTCTTGAATTTTGCAGGAATACTTTTTTCGATTATTCTTACAAGTTCGCCCGTAGTCGTTACCGGTGCTTTCGCACGCTCTTTAACGATATTTGCGGCAATATTTGCAGAAAACCGTTCTTCTCCGTACAAGAACAATATCTCTTTTAATCTCTTTTCACTGTATTCGTTCACGACGTCGTATGCGGTAAGCGGCGAATCGCCGTCCATTCTCATGTCCAGCCTTACGTCGTCTGCCATATACGAAAACCCGCGACTTCTTTCGTCGAGCTGATAACTCGAAACGCCGAGATCGAGCAATGCGCCGTCAATCAAGCCGAAACCGAGATTATCTTTTACCGAAAGAAAGTTTTTGAAGTTGTCGTGAACCAAATGCACCCTGTCGCCGAAAGCCGATAATTTTTTACCTGCCGCTTCTATCGCACAGGTATCAAGATCGGTCGCAAACAGTTGCGCGTTTTTTGTTCTGCTTAATATTCCGAAAGAATGATTGCCGCCGCCGAGCGTACCGTCAAAATATATTCCGTCATCCTTAAGCGCAAGCGCGGTCATACATTCTTCGAACATAACGGGTATGTGAGAAAATTCCATCTGTTACTTACCCGTCACTTTTTGCTTATGTAATCGAGATTTTTAACGTATTGTTCCTGAGTAAAGGTTTTATAGTCTTTTCTGATAAGGCAAACGTGATCACCCATACCGATGGAACTAACGTCTTTAACAAGCCCCGCATAGTCTATAATCTGCTGCGGAAGAGCTACGCGCCCCTGCTTGTCCAGCGTGGCGTTGAATATTCTCGAACTGAAATCGATCATTGCGTTCTGATCGTTTTCGTCGAACGGATTCATCTTCGCCTGCAATTCTCTGTATTGTTCTTCTATGGCTTTACGGGGGAATATGTTAACGACGCCCTGTATTCCGCAAACCAAGCAAAAATCGCTACCCAACTCGTCTTTGAAAACGGGCGGGATGCGCATTCTGCCGCGGTCGTCGATTTGATGGTCGTACTTACCGAAAAACATATAAACCCCCTTTCTTGTATTCTGTACCGATATAATAGCATATCTCGTGACCCAACGCAACCCATTTTACCCCAAAAGACAAAAATTATTAAAAAAATTTTACATCTTTACCCCAACGTCACTTTTTCAACCATTATAAGGACATAAAAAATCGCCTTTTTGCAAAACAAGCAAAAAAACGATCCGGGTTATGGCGGGTTATGCCGCACAAATATAAATAGCAACCGCAATATCTGCTACCGAATGATAATCGGGTTACCGTGGGTTAAACATCGACGCAAAATTATATGCCGTACAGTCAATAACTATGACTATGGCAAATTTTAGTTATTCGGCAAGTTTTTCTTTTAACTGCCTTATTATACGCGCTTCTATACGCGACACCTGCACTTGCGATACGCCTATCGCTTTAGCTGTTTCGCTTTGCGTTTTATCGCGGAAAAATCTTAACAACACGATTTTTCGTTCGCGGATGGGCAATCCGTCAATAAGACCTTTTAGCATAATCTTATCGATCATTTTATCTTCGTCGTCACCCGCGGGAATTTTCTCGATAAGTTCCACACCGTCTTCATCATCTTGCTTTTCAAAAAGCGATAACGGCATTTTTGCAGAATCAAGCGCAATAATAACGTCGGAACGATCTATATCGAGCGCGGCGCAAACTTCTTCAAGCGTAGGACTTTCACCCATATGCTCGTCTTTATAGCGTTCGACGTAGCGATTTATCTTCAATCGTTGCATTTTTATCACTCTTGAAACCTTGATCGCACCGTCGTCACGCAGATAACGTTTTATTTCGCCTACAATCATCGGCACGAGATAGGTCGAAAAACGAACGCCGAACGACAGGTCAAAGTTTTTTATCGCCTTAAGAAAGCCTACGCAGGCTATCTGATAAAGATCGTCATAACACTCGCCTTTTCCGATAAATTTTTTAACGATACTGCGAATTAAATTCTCGTTTTCGGATATCAGCAAAGATTTCGCATTGACATCGCCTTCTTTTGCACGCATAAGTAATTCGTTTGTTTCTTGGAAAGAAAGCATACTTCTCCTTATAACAGCCGCGCTTATCGCTTCTTGCGCAAAACACATTCAACGCAATCCACATCCGACGCGACCGTAACAGACAATTCACGAAGCCTTGCCGATAATTTTCGACATGCTGACTACCGTTCCGCGATTTTCTTCTGATCTGACTTCGAATCCGTCCATAAACGTTTTCATTATGGTAAATCCCATACCCGACCGTTCGTCGCACGCTTTAGACGTCACGAACGGTTCGAGAACTTCGTCCAGATTTTTAATCCCAACGCCGTCGTCGGCAACTTCGATATGTAAAGTACCGTCTTTAATTTCGCAACTCACGCTGACTACGCCGTCTTTCCCGCAATACCCATGAATTATACTGTTTGTAACCGCTTCGGAAACCGCGGTCTTAACGTCGGTTATTGCTTCGACAGTCGGGTCAAGACTCATCATAAACGCGGCTACCGCCGTACGGGCAAACTGTTCGTTTTCAGCTAAAGCAGAAAACTTAATCGTCATCTTATTATCCATATAAATCGTTTTATCTCCGTTTTAATCAAATTTTAGGTATCAGCGTATAAATTCCGCCTGTTTGAAAGACCTTATCGGCAGAAAAAGACGGGCTTTGTATAAAAAGGCTTATTCCACGCTTTTTAAGCCGTTTATATCGCCCTATAAGAACGCCTATCCCGGTAGAATCCATAAACGACAGATTCCGCATGTTGAAAACCACAGAAGAAACGTCTTCGTGTCCGTCGATTATTTTGTCAAGTTCGGTACGCACCGCGTCGCCGCAACAATCGTCGAGTTCGCCGTCGAAATATATGTACAGCCCCGACTTTTTCAAATCGTATTTCAGTTTCATATTCACCTGCAATCGCTTTATCGGCAAAGCCGACAAAACTTTTCTTTTCTCATTACGCCCATTATACAACGTTGCTTTTGGCAAAATATCGCAAATTCGGGCGAAAAAGGTCGAGTATTGTATTATGTGAAAAAAAATTGCAACAATAAAAAATCATACTTGAAAAAAAATTTATATAAGTCGATTATTCTACAGACATATATTTCGGCATAAAAAAACACCTTCCGTAAAAGGAAAGTGCTTTATTCAACGTTTCAACCGTTTTTATAACCGTCAAGCGGTTTTTCTTCTTTGAGCGAAGAAATGTATTCGCCGTATGCTCTGTCGTCGAGTTTCTGAACTTTATCTTTTTTCTTTTTTTTCATAACGTACCTCCGACTTAAGTCCACATAAAGTATGTACCCGTTTCCGAAGAATATACGTCAGTTTAATTTGTCGGTTACTTTTCCGACGGAATAAGATCCTTACGCAGATTATAATACGCGTCGCCCTTTGCGTTTATAAATTCGCTTTTCGAAGTAAAGCCTATCTTTTCAAACAATCTTAATGCCGCAAGATTGTTTTTTTCCACCAAAAACACCGCATAATCGTACTTTTTTTCAAGCGCGAGTTCAAGTATTTTCTTTACGCCGAAATAAGCGTATCCGTTACGGCGAAAAGGCTCAAAAATATACACGCTTACGCATACCGCGCGGTTATTATATTCGTTGACAACTATCTGACCAACCATCTGCCCTGCGTTTACTATGGACATAAATTCCGAAAATCTGCCGCTGCAATCGCCTTTGTTCCATTCGTTTATCATCGACAAAATCTGGATATCGGTTTTATCGGCATAACGGTATTTTTTAAGATCCTTAATATCTCTTACTTCAAAATGTCTGAGTATCATGACACAAACCACCTTTTTCTTTGTGAAAAGCGGCGGAATTATCCGTCACTTTTTTGAATTTTCATATGCGACCACACGTTCGCATAAATAAGGAAGCGCTTTTTCAAATTTTACTCCGTACCAGTGCGCCACTCTGTCGTCGTAAGTCTTTTTCATACATTCTACGGTAAAATCCACGGCAAGAGCAGCCGCTTCGTAAAGGCTCATACCGATACTCAACCCGCCGGCAAAAGACGACGAATAAATATCGCCTGTCCCATGGAAATCGTGCGGAATACGTTCTTTGAAATAATATGATATATTTCCGTCTTCGCCCGCTACGGCAACACCGACCTTATCAGGCTCGAAACTCACACCCGTAAGAACGACGTTTTTCGTACCGAGCGCGAGCAACTTTGCAATAATCGTTTTTATATAACTTTCATCATAACCGCTTTGAACATATTCGCTGTCCGTAAGGAAACAGGCTTCGGTTATATTCGGAATTATAACGTACGCCAAAGAACATAAATCTGCCATCTGCGCCGCAAAATCTTTATCAAACCCGGGATAGAATTTCCCGTGATCCGCCATAACCGGATCGACTATAAGTTTACCGCTTTCTGTGAGCAATTCGGTGCATTTTTTAACGCAATCAATCTGAGCATTACCGCAAAGGTACCCGGTATAAATAAAATCAAAAAGTATATTTTCTTTTTTCCAGTGAGCTATCGCGGCAGGAAAATCATCGGTTAAATCACGAAAAGTATAACCCTTAAAACCCGCCGTATGAGTTGACAACACACCCGTAGGATAAACCGCGCACTCTGTTCCGAAAGCTGAAACCACGGGAAGCGCAACCGTCGCGGAACATTGACCTACGCAAGAAATATCCTGTATTGTAAGCAATCTTTTATAATCTGTCATATATGTAATCCCCACAAAAACTTCTTGTTTTATCGTTGATTTTTGAATATTTTATGTAACGCAAAAAATGCGGCAATATTAAATTTTAATCTTCTCAATCGTATTCATCGCTTCTGCTATAAGCCCGTCAACATCGAGTTTGCTTTCGAACTTTTCAATCTTTTCAAGCTGCGGTCTTATAAGCGGGAATCTCGGAAGAAATACGGTACAACAATCTTCATACGGAAGAACAGACGTTTCGTAAGTACCTATTTTTTCGGCTATGGAAATAATATCGAGTTTATCGAAAGCGATAAGCGGTCTTAATACGGGATATTCGGCAACAGCATTGGAAGTCGTAAGACTTTCAACCGTCTGGCTTGCAACCTGCCCAAGACTCTCGCCCGTAATGATCGCCTGAGCACCCGTTTTTTCACACATAAGATTTGCTATACGCATCATAAATCTGCGAAGAATTGTTATCATCGCTTCTTCCGGACAATCCCTATGTATGGCTTCCTGTATATGCGTCACACTCACCGTATACAAATCGACGCCCGCGGTATACGGGGCAATAATCTTTGCAAGATCAATAACCTTCTGCTTTGCCGCGTCACTCGTATAAGGATAACTGTGAAAATGCAAAGCCTTAACACGCATTCCGCGTTTAGCCATCATATACCCCGCGACAGGGCTGTCTATTCCGCCGGACAAAAGCAAAAGACCTTTACCGGCAGACCCTACGGGCAATCCGCCCATTCCCCTTACAACGTCGGTATAAATAAGCGTCTCGCCGCTTTCGCGTATATCGATGTTGACTATAAAATCAGGGTGTTTCAGATTTACTTTCAGTTTATATCCATAAGCATCGAGTATCCGCCCGCCCGCTTCGGCAGACATTTCAACCGAATGCACGGGGAATGTTTTATCTGCACGATTGGTTTCAACTTTGAATGTACCTTCTTTACCGTCGCACATAGAAAGCACGGTATTATAGATCTCTTCGGCGTCGCTTTTCAAAACAAGAGCGGGACTAACAGAATGAATTCCGCCAACCTTGAGTAAGCGAGAGAAAATCTCGTCGTAGTCGTTTTCATCGAATTCTTCTATAAGATATCTTGCGTGAATTTTAACATATTTGTAATTCAGTCCCGCAAGTGCGCGGTTAATGTTTTCGCCGAGCATTCTTTCAAAATACCCGCGATTTTTCTTTTTCAGGTGTATTTCACAATATCTGATAATAATTACTTTATTCATCTTAAAGCCTTTCTTAAATTTTCAATTATAGGAATAAGTCTGCTTGCCGCGTCTTCCGCTTGTCCGATATCGGTATCGAATATAAAACTTGCGCGAAGAACGCCTTCAGCTGTTTTTTTATCGTATCCGCAATTAGTGATTATACGCGAAACGCCTATTTTAGACGAGCATGCCGACCCCGTGCCGAGTATCAGCCCGTTATCATCCGCAACACGCTGTATAATTTCCGCTTTTACGCCGACCGCCGAAAAACTCAGAATGTACGGCGAACATTTTTCATACGAAACAAACACAACGTAAGGCGCAAGCAACTCTTTCAGTCTTGCGTTGACTTGCTTTATTTTCTCAAAATTTGCCGAAACGTCCGAATACTTTTTCATCGCCTTTTCAAAAATCGAAATACCGAAAGTATTTTCCGTTCCGCTTCTTTTTCCGTTTTCTTGTCCGCCCCCGATGATAATCGGATGCACGGGCAGATTTTTGTGGAATACAAGCGCCCCCACACCTTTCAGCGCACAGATTTTATGCGCGCTGACCGAATACAAATCGATATAATTATTCGGTTTGAACGGGACTTTCAAAAAGCCCTGCACTCCGTCCGAATGAAATATTACCGACGGGTTTTTCTTTTTTATGCGCTCGGCAATGGAGTTTATATCGTTAATAGCACCCGTTTCATTGTTGACATGCGCAATAGACACAAAACGCGTTTTTTCGTCTACAAGTTCAAGCAGTTTTTCTACGTTTACATCGCCGTTTTTTTCGAGCGGCGCAAACCTTGTTTCTACGCCTTTGTTTTTAAGCTCTTTGAACGAGTTATATATAGCCGAATGTTCGCCCGAATCGGTGACGGCGTTTCCGCGCGTAGCAAATGAAAAAACAGCCATGTTATCAGCTTCGCTGCCGCAGGATGTAAACACCGCATCGTACGCTCCGCCAAAAAAGGACAACAAAGTTTTTCGCGCTTCGTCAAGTTTTCTTTTTTGAGCGACGCCGCCGCGATACAATGCCGACGGATTATAAAACCCGCCGTCTTTAAGTTCTTTAAGCGCAGCGTTCAAACATTCTTCGTCGGGAACGGTAGTTGCGGCATTATCGAAATAAATGATATTCATTGTTCTTTTCCGTAATCCTTTTCGATCGTATTTCTTCCCGCATACGTCGCGATATACGAAAGCATCTGCTCTTCACATTCCATTATAATCACAGCCTTTTCGCCTTGCACGTTCGCGCCGATGTAATATAACTGCTTTTCCGCGCCGAAACCGTTTGGGGTTGCCATCTTCTTCTTTATACCGGGAGTAGCGTACAGTTTTTCGAAACTTTCGCTTCCTACCTTGCCCATTAAAAACACATCTTTACAATCGATCACAAGAAATTTCTTGCGGCTCTTCCCGTTTATCACCCTGACGATTCTCAGTTCGCCGGAAATAAAAGTATAATCGAAATATGTCAGAAGTCTGCGCCTTATAAGATACAGCAAAACGCCGAAAATCGCGCTTGTTCCCGTCAGCCAGATCATCCCCGAATCGCCGAATATAAGAAATCCGAACAGAAAAACGACAAATCCTATAACCGACACGACAAACAGCGTGCTGTAAACAACATATGCCACTCTCTGCGTTTTTTCATTTCTTGGCGACGCTGAATTTTCGTAAAACTCTTCTCTCATAACAACTCCCGTTCGATCTTCTGCGATCGACACTTTTCAGTATACCACAAACAGTACTTCAAAACAAGTTAATTATAAGTTAATTAAGTGAATATATTATGTAATTTTGCACCAACCGATAAAAAATGTCGGAGTGCTTTTCTTCACATCCCGACATCTATTTCAGAACCACTATTCAATTATTTCAGCGTTACAAAGGTTACGCCGTGTTCGCCTTCGCCGTATTTTCCGAAACGGAATTTTTCGACATGCGGGTGTTTTCTTAACATTTCGTGTATTGCCGTACTGAGTTTTTTAAGTCCCACGCCGTGAATTATCTTTACTTCGGGAAGATTGTTAAGCACAGCGCGGTCGAGAAAGTTCATACACTTATCGAGCGCTTCGTCGACGTTAAGTCCTATAACGTTTATCTGCATTTCGGGTGCCGTAAAATTACTTCTGTCTATTTTCACCGTAACTTGCGGCTGTTTTTTCTCCGCCTTTTTACGCGGCATATACAATGCTGCAAAAGACAAATTTACCCGCTTATCGCCAAGATTAACGTCACAGATCCCCTTTTTACGGTTAACCGAAACGACAACGCCGTCTGCTTCAATCGACGGGATATACACCCTGTCGCCCGTTTTCAGTTTCTCGCCGTCAACGGGTTTATCGGTGGGCACTACGGTCGCTTCGCTTTCTAATTTATACTTCTGCTCTTCGAGTTTATTTCTTAACGTGCGCGCTTTAATAAGATCACCGCTGCCGATTTCGTCTTTATCGAGAATGGCTTTGATTTCGCTAAGAATATCTTCTGCTTCTTCTACGCTTTCGTTTACGATACGGCGGCTTTCGACTTTCGCGTTAAGATAGAGTTTTTCACGCTCTTTTTCAAGTTTTGCCCGTTCCTGTAAAATCGCGTCGAGTTCGGCTTTACTCTCTCTCGTTACAACTTCATATTCTTCAAGTTGTTTTTCGGCGGCTCGTCTTGTTTTTTCCGCTTCGGAAATAACTTTTTCGAACGAAACCTTTCTTTCGCTTAAAAACGAACTCGCCCTGTCCGCAATTTCTTGCGACAGACCTAAACGCGAAGCGATTTTTATTGCGTTAGAACTACCCGCAAGACCTATGTTAAGTTTATAAAGCGGAGCAAAAGTCTCTTCGTCGAAATCCATCGAAGCATTCATTACTTCTTTTTGCGTAAACGCATACTCTTTGAGCGCGGAATAGTGAGTGGTAACTATTCCGTAACTCTTACGCGAAACAAGCAGTTCAAGAATAGCTCTTGCGAGCGCGCTTCCTTCATCCGGATCGGTTCCCGCCCCCATTTCGTCTACAAGCACAAGGCTTTCATCGTCTACGTTTTCGGTTATCTCAATAAGGTTTCGCATATGCGACGAAAAGGTAGAAAGATTTTGTTCTATACTCTGCTCGTCGCCTACGTCTACAAAAATTTTATCGAACAACGAAATATTCGCTCCGTCGGCAGCCTGAATGAAATAACCCGTAGCCGCCATTACGCAAAACAATCCCGTTAGTTTAAGAGTTACCGTTTTACCGCCCGTATTCGGTCCCGTAATAAGAAGATAATTATACCCGGAACCAAGCGAAAGAGATACCGGGACCACCTTTTCAGCGTCAATAAGCGGGTGCCTGCCTTTCGGAATATTCACATATCCGTTGCCGTTAAGTTGCGGTCTTACGGCTTTTGTTCTGTAAGCATATATCGCCTTTGCAAACGCGCAATCGAGTTCACACAATATATCGGCGTTGTTTTCAAGTCGCGAAGCAATCAATCCCGTCTTTGCCGTCAGATCGGCAAGAATACGTTCGATTTCCGCCTGCTCTTCGAGCGTGGCAGTTCTTAAATCGTTATTGAGTTCAAGGACTTCGGTCGGTTCTACAAATAAAGTGGAGCCGCTGCTCGATTGGTCGTGAATAAATCCTTTTACCTGTCCGCGATATTCCGCTTTTACGGGGATAACATAGCGGTCCCCGCGCATCGTAACGATCGAGTCCTGCAAAAATTTACCCTGACTGCGGACGTAATACGCAAGACGTTCTTTCACCTGCTCGTTAAGTCGTTTGATTTTTCTTCTGATAAACGCCAAAGTTTCGCTTGCGTTATCGCTCATCCTGTCGTCGGACAGTATTTTGCCGAAAATATCGTCTTCAAGATATTTATCGCAATAAAGACTTTCGGCAAGCACTCGCAACGCCGTTATCTCTTCGTCGTTTATCGACGTGAGCGAATTATAAACGATACGCGAAGATCTAAGCATCCGCGCGACGCGCAAAAGTTCGCCCATAGACAAAGTCGAATTTCTTTTTGCCCTTGAAAGTTCGTCGGTCAACTCGTCGAAAAAATCGACGCCCGCAACACCGTAAGTATAAAGAAGTTTATATGCTTCCTGCGTTTTTTTAAGCAGGAAATCGGCTTGTTCCCGATCGGTCGTCGGGCGTTCCGCTTGCAAATCTCTCTTACCACGTTCGAGTACGGCATATTCCGAACAAATTCGCTGAATCTTATCAAATTCAAGCGAACACAACACTTTTTCACTTACCATTCTAAACACTCCGTTTCCTTATTTATTCCGGAAACCACGCTCGGTTGTAAAAACATAAAAGTTACAGACGAACGATTTGATTTGTTATTTTCATTATCTCTACAGAAGTTCGGGTTGAAATCAACTGCACTATTATCCACAAAAAATGCACTCGATGATTATTCTACGCCTTTTTTGAAATTGCCACATGTCGCAGATATTTTGCGCTTATCAGCAAATCCCGTTTGCAACTTTCTAATGAAAAAAGCCTTTTCATCATCCTTGAGAAGAGTAAAGTCGTATATCTCACGTTTGAACGAAACGTCCGAATTAAGCGGCAAACAGTTATAAACTTCAAATCTGCAGGAAGACAATTTATACCTTCTCACACGGAAAGATCGTCCTTCTGCATCTTTAAGAGTAAATCTGTTTCCGCGAGTACAAGTCTTACATTTCTTTCCGAACATGCAATATTCGAGCGACATGATTTTTATCGCACCGCCCGCAAGCACC
>CAKQXZ010000071.1 GCA_934292955.1 uncultured Clostridia bacterium | reverse complement strand
TCGCACGCTTCGCATATCGCTTTATAATGGCTGTATATGCCGTCTTCGCTGCAGCGGTAATAATATGGCGTAATAACAAGCAGTGCGTTCGCGCCGAGTTTTGCAAAATATTTTGCCGATTTTACCGCTGCGTAGGTTATGGGGGATGATATTCCGCAGATTAAAGGCAAATCTCCGCAATGTTTTTTTGTTGTTTCAAAGACTAATGGAATTTCTTCGGGTAAAAGACTGAGAGGTTCTCCGGTTGTTCCGAATAATACAAGGGCAGATACATTTGCTTTTTTCTGAGCGGAAACAATTCGTTTTAACGCGTCACAATCTATCCCCGATTGGGTCATCGGTGTGATCAGGGCTGTTATTACGCCTTTTAGATTTAAGTTATTCATAGTATAATATATGCGGGCAGAATAACTTGTATATCGTGTGATTTGTCGAAAAAAAAGTTTTTTTAATTTTTTTTGTAAAGTGGGGTGCAAACGCTTTACAAACTAAAAAACGGATAGTATAATAACGCTCGTAAAAAGGTTGCGAGAGCAATACGGCTTACACTTGAAGATGCTCATCATTTTCCCCCTTATCATATATTTTTAACAAAACGCAATTTGCATTGAGTGCAGATTGCGTTTTGCTATACAGCGTTTTTTGAGAATATCAAAAAAAATAATGTTTTGTAAGCATGTAATGAAAACGCCGCATTCCGTATTTCGGAGTGCGGCGCATTTTCTTTATATGATAATTATTTAGGGAAAACGGGGATTTTTGCCAGATATTTAACGTCGGGACGGTTAGCTGCGTCACCTTCGGCGAGTACGAAAAGTTTTTTAGCGATTGTACCGCCGGAAAGTTCGACGAGTTTTTCAAGCCCCGAAAGGGCGGCTCCCGTAGAAACTACGTCGTCTACTATGCCGACTTTTTTGCCTTTCAGAAGTTCCGCGTCGTGCTTGGAAAGATAAAGGTGCTGTTCTTTACCCGTGGTCATTGTTGAATCTATGACTATATCAAGCCCGTCTTGCATGTAGAGTTTTTTGCTCTTTCTTGCAACGGCATAAAAATCCTGATTGAGTTCGCGCGCCATAACGTGGCAAAGTTGCAGACCTTTAGATTCCGCCGTTATAAGAACATCGCAACCGACTGCGAGTTTTGCAAGTTCTTTACCGCACAGTTCGGTGAGTTTCTGATTGCCGTGCAGATTAAAAAAGGCAATAGAGAGAGTATCGGATACGGGGAGTATGGGCAAATCAACCGCATGCCCCGCTATGTCGATCGTATAGAAATTTTTATCCATAATTTATAATCTCCAACAAAGATTGCTTTGTTATTATACCATATGATAAATAAAAAGCAAAACGATTTAACGATTGTACTAATATTTAACCCGAAAAAGTCATATAGTATAAAGAATTCAGGGATTATCCACGGTCAAAAGTCATGCATTCCGATTTAACTAAATTTGAAAAACTTTATGCCGACGAGAAGCTTTCCGAAAAGGGATTGACTACGTCGCAGGCGATTAAAAACGGAGAACGATTCGGTAAAAACGTTTTAACGCAAAAAGGCAAAATTACGGTGTTCAGACGAATTCTTAACGCTCTATGTGAACCGATGGTGTTAATACTCGTTTTTGCTTTTTTCATCACCTTAGGCGTAAATATCGGTAATTATTTTACCGGAAGCGAAGTCGATCCGTTCGAATGTATCGGAATATTTTTATCGATATGCATTTCGGTGGGTTTGACCGTAATAATGGAAACAAAATCCGAAAAGGCTTTTGACGTATTGAAAAGTTTTACCGAAAATTTGTCTGTTTCGGTGATTCGCGACGGAGAAAAACGCCTTATCGGAAACGCCGACGTGTGTGTTGGCGACGTAATTTTCATAGAAACCGGCGAAAAAGTCGTCGCGGACTGTCTTATTATCGAGTGCGACGGACTTGAAGCGGATGAGTCCACGCTGACAGGAGAATCGGTTAACGTAGCAAAAAGAGCGTATTCAGGCGGCGGAAAGTTTGTCGAAAACAATATATTGAGTTCGGGAACTTATATCAAAGCGGGAAACGCTAAGGCTATTGTGCTTGCGGTCGGCGATTCGGCAAGAATAGGAAGTATTGCTTCGGGTTTATCGTCCGCAAACGATATTTCCGCGCCGTTAGCCGAAAAATTGACGGCATTATCAAAAAAGATTTCTATATTCGGTGCTGTTGCTTCGGCTGCCGTATTTTGCCTGACTTTGGCTCGTCTTATAATCGCGGGCGGATTCGGCGTTCAAGGGCTTAAAGACGCGTTTTTGTCCGCAATCGTATTGATCGTTGCTGCTGTACCCGAAGGATTACCCACAACGGTTGCGATATCTCTTGCGCTCAGCGTTGTTCGGCTTGCAAAATCAAATGCAGTTATAAAGAAACTCGTTGCGGCTGAAACGGTAGGTTGCGTAAGCGTAATCTGTTCCGATAAAACGGGAACCCTGACGGTTGGCGTTATGGAAGTCGATTGTTTTGTTTCAAACGGCAGAAAAATCGATAAAAAAGACGACGCTTTTAAGAATTTTTATAAGAATATAGCGCTTAATTCTACTGCTTCTTACGTTAACGACGGCAAGAAAATGTTTATAGCCGGCAATTCGACCGAAAGGGCATTGATAGGCTATTTGTTTGCCGATTCGCCCAAAAACCTTGAAAAGGCAAGAGTGAAAGAAAAAATTACCGAAAGAGTTCCTTTTTCGTCCGAAAGAAAATATATGAGTACGACCGTTATTTCCGACGGGGAAAAAACGACGTATTACAAGGGCGGGATAGAAGTAATTACATCCATTTGCGGATTTGACAAACAGACAAGAGAGCGGTTCATTGCTCAGGCAACGCCTTATGAAAACGCAGCCGAAAGAGTGCTTGCTTTTGCAAGAAAAACGCCCGATGGGTTTGTTTTTGACGGTTTTTGCGCAATTACAGATAAAGTGCGCCCCGAAGTTGCCGATTCTGTTTATAAATGTAAGCAAGCGGGTATAGACGTAAAAATTCTTACGGGCGATAATAAGGAAACTGCGCTTGCCGTTGCCGATAAACTCGGAATGAGCGCAAGAGAAGATAATTGTCTTACCGGACCCGAAGTTGCCGAAATGGACGATGAAAAACTTACGGCACTATTAAAAAATACAACCGTCGTGGCGAGATGTTTGCCCGAAACAAAACTCAGAATAGTAAAATTACTCAAAAAGAGCGGAGAAGTGGTCGCCGTTACGGGTGACGGAGTTAACGATGCGCCCGCCGTAAAAAATGCGGATATCGGCATAGCGATGGGTGACGGAAGCGAGATTACGAAAGAAGCGTCGGATATTATTTTACTCGACAATTCATTTTCGGTAATCGTAAAAGCGGTGTCTTTCGGCAGAAATATTTATAAGAATTTTCAAAGTTTTCTTTTCTTTCAATTAACGGTTAACTTTGCCGCAGTCGGCGTAATCATCGCATTTCTCATTATGGGCTTTGCTCCGCCGTTCAGCGCGTTGCAACTTTTATGGATAAACGTGATTATGGACGGTCCGCTTGCGCTGTCGTTAGGGCTTGAAAAACGCCCGGATGAGTTTATGGAAGCAAAACCCGTAAGAAGAACTGACGATATAGTGACCAAACGAACATTTTTGCGTATTATTATGCATAGTTTGTACGCGGTGGTCATACTTGCATTGCAGAAAGTCTTTAATTTTTTGAACGTAGAGCCCGAACAATCGTCTACGGCGGTATTTTGTCTTTTCATTCTTATTCAGATGTTCAACGCGGTAAATGCCCGCGAATTGGGCAGTAAAAGCATAATTTATTCGTTTGGTAAGAATCGATTGTTTTCTGTCCTTTTATTGCTTACGTTGATTTTACAGATTGTTCTTACGCAATTTTGCGGAAATATGTTCGATACGACGGCACTCGGATTTGTTGTATGGGTGAAGATTTTTCTTGTTGCGTGTTCTGTTATAGTTATTTCCGAAGTTTATAAAACCGTTTATCGGATACTAAAGCCGAAAAAAGCAAGAAAAATAATTAAAAGGAGAAAGTTTGCCTAAACTATTGGAGTATGAACTTGTTGCGCGTATCGGAAGATATTAAAAACGTCAATAATCTTGAGTATATTGTAAACAATTTATCGGACGAACTGATCCGGGCGTGCGGATATTCGATAGAAAAGGATGAACAACGGGCTATATTGAATATAGAAGGCGAAAGCGAGTATTTTCATGTTCTTCGTCGCGAAGTTGACGATAAAATCGCCGATGTTATCTGTGTTGCGTACAAATACGGTATGTTCGAGAAAACAATCTCTGCATACGGTTTGACCAAAACGGAGCGTGAAATTCTTATTTCTTCCGTAATTGCAGCCGACATAGAAGACGATAAACGTTTTGTAAAATCGCGGCTTATTTACAGAGCCGAAGGCGCAATCGACGGATTTTATAATTTCAGACTTCAGCCCCTTAAGAAAAAATGGCGTGAGATATCTTCATATATTCCCGATTATTTCACGCCTGAAGAATTAAAAGAGTTTGTATCTTACCTTATAGGCGAAAAACACGGCAGAAAAGTGTATATCGACGGTGATAAGGTATATGACGGCAGATACAGGCGGCTTGACAGATGCAGACTGTTACCGTTCGGGAAAGAGCATAGTCAGATAAAAGAAGCGTTATTATCTGGTGCGAGCGAAATATATATTACGGGCAACCTTTCCGAGTGCGACGCAGAGTACTTGTACAAATATTTCGGTGAAAAAATTCTTGTTTCGCGCAGATAACGTTTGACTTATGCCGAAAAAGATGTATAATTAAGTCACAACGTTCGATTGGGACAAGTAGACGTATCAATGCGATTTACAGAGAGCGGCGGTTGCTGAGAAGCCGTGTTCGTATGATGCAGTTCGAAACCACCCGTAAAAATCGGTGTTGTACCTATAAAAGCGGTCGCGCGTATTCGCGCGGCAAATAAGGTGGAACCGCGGTATTATATCGTCCTTATGCTCACGCATAAGGATTTTTTATTTGTTAAAACGGAGGAAGAAAATATGTTTGTTACATTAAATGACGGCTCAAAGCTCGAATTTGCTCAGGGTACGTCGGTTGCCGAAATTGCTCAGGCGATAAGCGAAGGGCTTTATCGCAACGCCATATGCGGCAAAGTAAACGGGGAACTTGTCGATCTTTCGCACAAGGTTGAAAACGACGCGAAAGTAGAAATTATGACCCTTAAAGATAAAGAAGGGCTCGATGTTTATCGTCATACTTGCGCACACGTTCTTGCACAGGCCGTAAAATCCATTTTCCCGACTTGCCGTCTGGCTATCGGACCCGTTATAGAAAACGGTTTTTATTACGATTTTGATTTTACCACGCCCGTTACGCAGACAGATCTTGCTAAAATCGAAGAAGAAATGAAAAAAATCATAAAGAGTGATCTTCCGATCGAACGCTTTGAACTTTCAAGAAAAGAAGCGGTAAAACTCTTTAAGGGTTTCAAAGAAACTTATAAAATAGAACTTGCGGAAGATATTCCCGAAGGCGAACCCATTTCTTGCTATAAACAGGGTGCGTTCGTCGATCTGTGCAAAGGTCCGCATCTTCCGTCTACGGGCAAGATCAAAGCTTTCAAACTTACGTCAATCACCGGTGCGTATTGGCGCGGCAACGAAAATAACAAAATGCTCACGAGAATTTACGGCACGGCATTTGCAAAGAAAGCCGATCTCGACGAGTATCTGCTTGCGCTCGAAGAAGCAAAGAAGCGCGATCACAATAAACTCGGCAGAGAATTGGGACTTTTTATGACTGAAGAAACGATAGGTCAGGGCTTGCCCATTCTTATGCCTAAGGGTGCTAAAATCATTCAGATTCTCAGCCGTTTCGTAGAAGACGAAGAAGAAAGAAGGGGCTTTATGCTTACAAAAACCCCGTATATGGCAAAGAGTGATCTTTATAAGATATCGGGGCATTGGTATCATTACAGAGATAAAATGTTCGTTCTCGGCGACGAAGAAAAGGACGACGAAGTTCTTGCTCTTCGTCCTATGACTTGCCCGTTCCAGTATCAGATTTATAAAAACGGTCTTAAGAGTTATCGTGATCTGCCTTGCAGATATGCCGAAACCGCAACATTGTTCCGTAAGGAAGCAAGCGGCGAAATGCACGGGCTTATAAGAGTTCGTCAGTTTACGCTTGCAGACGGGCACATTGTTTGTACGCCCGAACAGGTAGAAGACGAATTCAGAAGATGCCTTGAAATCTGCTTGTACTGTCTGAAATGCCTTGGCATGGAAAACGACGTTAGTTACAGATTCTCTAAACGCGGCGCAAATAAAGAAAAGTATATCGACAACGATAAGGCTTGGGAAGAAACTCAGACGCTTATGCGTCAGATTCTCGACCATCTTAAAGTAAATTATGTCGAAGCGGATGATGAAGCGGCATTTTACGGTCCTAAACTCGATATTCAGGCTAAAAACGTATTCGGTAAAGAAGATACCATTATGACGTTGCAGCTTGACTTTGCGGCGGGGCATTCCTTCGATATGAGTTATATCGATCAGAATGGCGAAAAGAAAGTTCCTTTCGTAATTCACAGAAGTTCGATCGGTTGCTACGAAAGAACGCTCGCTATGCTTATCGAAAAATATGCAGGCGCGTTCCCGCTTTGGATTTCGCCTGTTCAGGTCAAACTTTTATCCGTTACGGACAGAAGTGTAGAATACACTAAAGCGGTTGCTGATAAACTCACTTATGCGGGAATAAGAGTAGAAACCGATTTCCGTTCCGAAAAGATCGGCAGAAAAATTCGTGACGCGCAACTTGAAAAAGTTCCTTACATGCTTATTCTCGGCGATAAGGAAGTTGAAAACGGAGCGACTGTTTCCGTTCGTGAAAGAAGCGGCGAAAGTTACGAAATGACCACGGACGAGTTCATTGCGAAGGTTGTTGCCGAAGACAAAAACAAGGTTATAAAATAATTTTAGGATAATAAAAAAGCATTGCGGATTGTATCTGCAGTGCTTTTTCTATAAAAAAAGAAACGGCGTAAAACATGTTAAAATCGCATATTTTATGCCGTTTTTTATAATTTATTATGTCAGATAAAATTATAAATTGACGTAATTAAATTTTTGTTATTCGGGAATTTTTAAGTCAGACATATAAAAGGCAGTCAGCCCGCTTTTCATGGTCGCATAATCTTTTATTGCAAACGTTTCCACGGCCGAGTGCATTGCAAGTTGAGCAATACCTATATCGACCGACTTAATGGAAACCTGAGAAGAACTTATCGCCCCGAGAGTGCCGCCGCAGGGTAAATCCGATCTCATATAAAAGTCGCAGTATTGAACGTCTGCCTTTTTAAGAACGGCTTTAAGATAAGCAGAACTCACTCCGTCGGAAGTATAATTCATATTTGCGTGATGTTTGATCACTATGCCGCCGCCTAAAAACACGTCGTTGGAACCGTCCGCAAGTTGGGCATGGCAAGGGTGAGTTGCGTGCGCATTGTCGCAGGAAACCATAAAACTGTTGCTTAGATTTGCTTGCAAGCATTTATTGCTGAGCGCGTTTGCAGTCCTTTCGAGAATATCGTAAAGAAATGTAGAGCCCGCGCCTTGTTTTGTGCGGCTGCCGACTTCTTCATTATCCGCAAGGTAAGCAACTAATGTCATATCCGGCTTTGCAGTGCAATCGATAAGGCTTTCTATAGAAGAAAAACAACTTGTAAGATTATCTACGCGGGGAGCGCAGAGCAACTCGTTGTCGCGACCCGAAAAGAACGGTTCTTCGTCGCTTATAAGATAAAGATCGCAGTCGAGTAAAGTTCCGTCAAATGCGGTTTCAAGATCTTTTTTCAAGATTTCGGGATCGCATTGCATTGAGTATATCGGCTGGCAATCGGTTTGAACGTTAAATGGAATTCCGTCGTTTGCGCTGCGATTGTAATGTATCGCAAGGCTGGGGATAACGTAACGATTTTCTGAAAGATAAAACATCGTACGGAACTGACCGTCTTTTTCGCCGCACAGTCTTCCGCAAAGTCTGAGCGGACGGTCGAACCAAGTATATCTCAACCCGCCGCCGTATTGTTCGACGTAAACCGTAGAACATCCCGCTTTAACCGGATTTTTGCCGAGTTTTACCTTGAAGCAAGGCGAATCGGTATGTGATGCAACGATTTTATACCCCGTTTGTTTTTTAGCCGCGGCAATGAACGCAATCAGTGCGGAATCGTTTCTTTTTACATAATACTTTCCGCCGTTTTTCAAGATAAAATCTTGATTTTCCAAAAGTTTTTCAAAACCGTTTTCACAAAGAATTTCTTCAGCTTCTTTAACGGCGAAGAAACTTGTTTTTGAGTTTTTAAGTAATTCGTTTATTGTTTTCATGTATTCGCTCGTTTTATTTTACAATGATGTTTATAAGGCGCAACGGAACAACTATCGTCTTTATGACATCTTTTCCGTCGAGAAGTTCTTTGACTTTTTCGTCGGCGAAAACCGCTTCGGTTATTTCTTCTTTTGTAAGATTTTTCGAAAGAACGATTTTTGTTCTTATTTTGCTGTTGATCTGAACGCCGTATTCAATTTCGTCGAGAACGAGATATTTTTCGTCGCATTCGGGATACGAGCAATTGAAAATCGAGCCTTTCGCGCCTGTTCTGCTTCTGAGTTCTTCTGCAAAATGCGGCGTAAGGGGAGCGATGAGCAATACGAGAGTATCGACTGCGTCTTTAAGCAATTTAAGATTCTTTCCGTCTTCTTTGCCGTCGTATTTGTATATGGCGTTTACGAATTCCATAAGTCTGGCGACTGCGGTATTGAACGAGAAAGAGTTGATATCGCGGTCAACGCATTTAATGGTGTAGTTCATAACGTAAAGAAGTTCTTTTTCGTCTTTGCCGTATTCGGGATATTGTTTTTCGGGCTTATATGCATTGACTTTATCGAAGATGCGTTCCACGCGGTCAAGAAAACGTGCAACCGATTTAATGCCTTCATCGTTCCACGGTCCGCCTTCGACGTAACTGAATCCAAACATAAGATACAGCCTGAAAACGTCTGCGCCGTAAGTTTCGATATAATCGTCGGGCGAGATTACGTTTCCGCGCGATTTACTCATTTTGAAACCGTCGGGGCCTAAAATCGTACCTTGATGGGTAAGAGATTTGAATGGTTCGTCAAATTTAAGATAGCCCATATCGCGCAGGGCTTTAGTTACGAATCTTGCGTAAAGCAAGTGCATACATGCGTGTTCCGCGCCGCCGACATATTTGTCGACGGGGAGCATTTTGTTTATGATTTCGGGATCAAAAGCTTTTTCGGAATCGTTCGCGTCGGGATATCTTAAATAGTACCAACTCGAGCAGACGAACGTATCGAGAGTATCAGGCTCACGAGTAGCGTCGCCGCCGCAGTGCGGGCATTTTGTATGCATAAAGCCTTCGTGCTTTGCAAGCGGGGATTTGCCGTCGGGCTTGAATTCGACATCATAGGGAAGTTGAACCGGCAGATCCTTTTCGGGAACGGGAACAATACCGCATTTATCACAGTAAACAACAGGGATAGGCGCCCCCCAGTATCTTTGGCGTGAAATAAGCCAATCGCGCAAACGATAATTGACCTTTGCGTTGCCTTTGCCTTTTTCGGAAAGCGCTTTAAGAATCTGCTTTCTGCCTTCGTCGCTCTTTAAGCCGTCGAAATTAAGACTGTTAATCATAATTCCGTCTTCGCAATAGGGGAGTTCGTCGTCGCCCCTGGTAGAATGAATTACGCGATTGACGGGCAGACCGTATTTTTTAGCGAAAGCAAAATCCCTTTCATCATGTGCGGGGACGCCCATAACCGCACCCGTACCGTACGAATAAAGAACGTAGTCGGCTATATAAATAGGAACTTTTTTGTCGTTAATAGGGTTAATTGCATATGCGCCGATGAAAACGCCGTTTTTCTCACGCGCGGTGGAAAGACGTTCGATTTCGTCGACCTTGCCTGTTTCTGTAATATAGCTTTCGACGTCGGCGCGCCTGTCTTCGGTGCAAAGTTTTTTAACGAGCGGATGTTCGGGCGCGAGAACGACGTAAGAAACGCCGAAAATGGTATCGGCGCGAGTGGTGAAAACCTTGAATTCGTCGCCGCTTTCGGCAGTGAAGATTACTTCTACGCCGACCGATTTACCGATCCAGTTGCGTTGCATGGCTTTTGTTTTCTCCGGCCAGTCAAGTTTGTCAAGTCCTTGAAGAAGTTCTTCGGCATAATCCGTTATTTTGAAAAACCACTGCGTGAGATCTTTTTTGATGACCTGCGAACCGCATCTTTCGCATTTGCCGTCTACTACCTGTTCGTTTGCAAGAACGGTGTTGCATGACGGACACCAGTTTACGGGTGCTTCTTTTCTGTATGCAAGACCGTGTTTATACAATTGCAGGAAAAGCCATTGCGTCCACTTGTAATAGTCCGGCATGCAAGTTTTTATTTCTGCAGACCAGTCAAACATTGCGCCCATTGCCTTAAGTTGTTTTTCCATGGTCGCTATATTTTTAAGGGTGGAGTCCTGCGGGTGAACGCCTGTCTTTATCGCATAGTTTTCGGCGGGAAGTCCGAATGCGTCGAAGCCCATCGGTTGAAAAACTTCATAGCCTTTCATTCTTTTGTAGCGAGCGTAACTGTCGGTCGGTCCGTAGTTGTACCAGTGACCGGCATGCAATTTTGCGCCCGACGGGTAAGAGAACATTTCAAGACAATAGAATTTTTTGTCTATGTTCTTTTTGTTGAACGTATTGAGTTTTTCTCTTTCCCAACGTTCCTGCCATTTTTTTTCGATTTCGTGCATGTTCATATCAGAAAACTCTCCTTAAAAAAGGAACTTGCGGGGCGATATCGGTTCTGAAAATCTTATGACCGACACATCGTTTGTTTTGCCCGCGCGACATTTATCATAAAGAATATGCT
>CAKQXZ010000070.1 GCA_934292955.1 uncultured Clostridia bacterium | reverse complement strand
CAAAAAGCGGGCATGGCAAATGTCTTTAAGCCGCTTTTGACGTAATCAGCGGTAAGGGATAAAATACCTGATCGACAAATATTTAACTTTTTGCATAAACTTTCAATTTTTCCGTTGACATTTTTTCGCTACGGTTATATAATCATGCGGTAAGGAAGTCAAGCGACGTTTTGATTTTTCGTCGTGCGATCGGGTTATCCTTTTAACATTGCTCATACTCGGGTAGATAATGCTTTACTTCTCCGTTATCTATCTTTGGTTTGTTTTTTTGGGAAGGGGCTTCTTATTCGCACTAAGAAGTCTCTTTCTTTTTATAAGGAATTTATGGAAAAAGAAATTTATCGCATAACCGAGGACCTTATGATCGGCGATCTTAAAATAGTTCAGGATAAACGCCTTTATCGTTTTACGTCCGACAGTATACTTTTATCGAGATTTGCCGATTGTATAAATCATGAAAAGGTTGCCGATTTCTGCGCCGGTTCGGGTATTGTAGGGTTGCATTATTACGGACTTAACGCCGATAAAGTCGATAAAGTCGATTTATTCGAACTTCAGCCCGAATTATGCGAACTTGCGCATACGAGCATACTAATCAATCGGCTCGAAGATAAATTTGATGTAATAGAAGGAAAATTGCAAAACGCGTCCGCAGATTATAACGGGAAATATTCGCTTGTGCTTTGCAACCCGCCGTATAAAAAGAAAAACAGCGGCGAGCAGGGGCTTTCCGATCATATCGCGATATGCCGCCACGAAGTGGAAATTACTCTTGAAGAGATTATCAGAACGGCGGCGCGCTTGCTTGCGTACGGCGGCAGACTTTGTATCTGCCAGAAACTCGAACGGTTTACCGACGTTATTTATTATATGAAAAACAACGGAATAGAGCCTTGCGATATCGCATTTGTGCGCACAAAGCCCGAAAAACCGCCTTATCTCGTTATGGTTAAGGGCGTAAAGGGCAAAAAACCGCAACTTAAACAAATAGGGGAGTTAATAAACGGATAATGCTGTATATAGTCGGAACGCCTATCGGCAATATGAAAGATATAACCCTGCGCGCGCTCGAAGTGTTGCGTTCGGTAGACGAAATCGGCTGCGAAGATACCCGTCACACGCTCGGGCTTCTTAACGCGTACGAAATTAAAAAACCGCTTTTTGCCTGTCATAAGTTCAACGAGCGTTCGGCAAGCGAAAAAATAATAGAAAAACTTAAATCGGGCAAAAATATTGCAATCGTTACCGACGCGGGTATGCCTCTTATATCCGATCCGGGGTGTCTGATCGTAAAATCGCTTATAGAAAACGGGCTTGAATACACGGTTATTCCCGGGGCTACAGCGTTTGTTTGCGCGCTGATTATGTCCGGCTTGCTCGATTACAGATTCAGTTTTATAGGCTTTTTGCCCGATAAAAATTCTGAGTGTAAAAAACTGCTTAAAAAGTACGAAAATGCCGACTGTCCGCTTGTTTTTTACTGCGCCCCGCACGACGTGGACGAAACGGTCAAACGGCTTTATAACGCGTTCGGCAACAGGAAGGCGGTCTGCGTAAGAGAGATTACAAAGACTTTTGAACAGCGGGTGGAATTCGAACTCGAAAACGGTTATAACGGAGAGAAGAAAGGCGAGTTCGTAATAATAGTGGATGGGGCAAAAGAAACCGAAACCAAGGTCGAAATGCCCGTTAACGAACATATAGCCCTGTATTTGGCTAAAGGATATACCAAAAAAGACGCAATAAAGGCGGTTGCCAAAGACCGCGGCGTTACAAAAAACGAAATCTACATGCAAGCAATCGATTCGGACGAATCAGGCGGCGGAGATCAATAATGGGCGTTACCAAAACCGATTTTATGCGCGGCATGCAATGCGAGAAAATGTTGTGGCTCGACAGGCATAAACCGAACGAGAAAATCATTCCTGCGGAAGTGCAGAAAAGGCTGGACGAAGGCAATGAGTTCGGGGATAGGGCTATGGGGTGCTTCGGGGAGTATACCGAAGTTACCGCATATAAACCCGACGGGTCGCTTGACTTTACAAAAATGATTAAAAATACAAAAGAATGTATAGAAAACGGTACCCGCGTTATTTGCGAAGGGGCGTTTTTGTGGTACGGTAACTATTGCGCCGCCGACATTCTTCGCCTTACCGAAAAGGGTTACGAACTTTATGAAATTAAAAATTCGGACTCGGTTAAGGAACAGTTTATTAAAGACGCCGCTTTTCAGTATTACATTATTAAAAAATGCAGAGTTAAGATAAGTAAAGTGTTTATAGGCTATAATAACGGCGGCGAACTTACGTTTTTTGATATTACGGGCGAGTGCGGAAAGTATTACTCGGTTATAAAAGACAATATTTTCAGGCTTAATTCGGTGAAATTTGCAAAAACCGAGCCATGTATAGAGATCGGCGCGCAGTGCGATTATCCTTATGAATGCTGGTATAAAGACTATTGCAAGCGGGAGCATAATCAATGAAAAATTACGTTGTTACAAATGCATATCTGAACACTCCCGCATTTGAAAGTCTTAAAAATTCGTTTAAGTCGGCGTTTGATTATTTCGGCGAACAAGCGGAGTTTCTGACCAACGATAAAGCATACGGGCTTTGCTGTAAAAACGGCGTGGAGTCGGGCTTTGCGGCGGGTGAAGAATTACAGAAATTCGACGGCGAAAAGGGCAGAGTGCTGTTTTTCGATAAAGACATAAATTTATGTAAATTACTCGAAAAGCGGGGCTATAGGTCGGTTAACTCGTCAAAAGTTATTGAAATATGCGACGATAAAGCCAAAACTTTTGTTGAACTTTACGGAAAAGTTCCTATGCCCGAAACGGTTATTGCCCCGTTTACGTTTGCGAATATCGGGTATACCGATTTATCTTTTTTAGACGAAGTTGAAAAACTCGGTTATCCTTTGATACTTAAAGACGGTAAAGGGTCGTTCGGGAAGCAGGTGTTTTTAATTAACAATCGCGCGGAATTACAGCAAAAAGTGAAAGAATTTGCGGGAGAATCGATAGTTTTTCAAAAGTTTATTGAAGAAAGCCGCGGGCGCGACGTAAGAGTTTACGTTGTGGGCGGCAAAGCGGTTGCGTGCGCCGAACGCTATAATAAAGACGATTTCAGATCAAACGTGCAGTCGGGCGGAAAAATGACCGCTATCGATATCAACGATAGTAATTATACAGAGTTTGTTTTGCTTGCCGAAAAGACGGCGAAAATTTTAGGCGCGGACTTTGCGGGCGTGGATATTTTATATTCCAACGATTGCCCGCTTGTATGCGAAGTTAACTCAAACGCCCATTTTGCGGGGTTGACTAAGGCGACCGGGATAGACGTTGCAAGGTGCATTGTTAAGCATTTTCTTGACAAATGACACAGTTTATAGTGTTATAATCACGTTTTAGCTGCGATTTTGATTATATAAAATGCATTTTATAACAATTTTATAAAAACACGAATACCTTTCGGTTTTTACGTCGATAATTATGACGTAATTAAAACGAGAGGTTTTTTTATGAAATTTTTTCGCATAATCCTTTGTTGCTGTTGCATAATAGTCTTAGCAAGTTCATCTGCGGGGTGTTCGGTCAAGCCCGAATATCTGCGTATTCATGTGCGCGCCAATTCCGACGATTTTGCCGATCAGAAAGTCAAGTATGAAATTAAAGACGAAATAGTTGAATATCTTACGCCGATAATAGAAAACTGCGGTTCTAAAGAAGAAGCGATAGAAACTATTCAAAACAGTAAAAGTGCCGTTAAACAACTTATAGACAGGCTTTTATATGAAAAAGGTTTTAATTATACAAGCAAAATTGACGTTCGGCAGGAAGAATTCCCCACACGGGTTTACGACGGAACGTCGCTGCCCGCGGGCGTGTACGACGCGGTTATAGTAGAACTCGGAAAAGCCGAAGGCGCAAACTGGTGGTGCGTGGTTTATCCGCCGCTGTGCTTTTCGGGCGGTAAGGTGAAGTATAAATCCGTTTTATCGGAGTTATTCGGAAACTGAAAACGATATGTATAACAATATTGCATAATTTCTGAATAATTATTCATAATTTCGCCTTAAATCTATAAAAAATATCGACCGAAAGAGCAGAAAAAGACTTGTTTTTTGCATTGTGATTTATATAAAAAGACATACAAAAACTTGACATTTATACTCTCGGTTTTTGACATAAATTTACCTGCGGAGAGAAAAAACGCTCTTCGAGTAAGGTTGTGTATATTTTTTAATTTATCTAAGGAGGAATTATGAAAAAAACGTTGAAGATAACCGCTATCGTTCTTATGGGCGTGATGCTTATCGGTTTTTCGGGATTTACCGTTTACAGATATAATGCCGAAAAAAACGAAACGGTTGCGGTTGCCGTTATCTCTCAGGGAAGTCGCGGCGAAACTGTAAAACAGATTCAGCAGAAACTTAAACGCTGGGGATATTACAAAGGAGCGGTGGACGGGATTTACGGTCCCGCGACCAAAGCCGCAGTTAAATACTTTCAATCTAAAAACGGACTTGTTGCCGACGGTATAGTGGGAAGCAAAACGCTTGCCGCGCTCGGGATAAGTTCAGGCGGAAGTTCTTCGTCTGACAAGACGGGGAGCAGCAGTTCGGGCAGTTACTCTAACACCGACGTAACCTTGCTTGCAAGACTTATTTACGGCGAAGCGCGCGGCGAAAGTTATACCGGACAGGTTGCCGTGGGCGCGGTTGTTATGAACAGAGTTAAAAGCAGTTCTTTCCCGAATACAATTTCAGGGGTAATATATCAGCCTTATGCGTTTACCGCGGTTGCCGACGGACAGATAAATCTTGCGCCCGACGCTACCGCTATAAAGGCGGCGAAACAGGCGATGAACGGATACGATCCGACTTACGGCGCGCTTTACTACTATAATCCGAGTATTGCGACAAGCACCTGGATTTTTTCAAGAAAGACTACCATTACGATAGGTAATCACGTATTTGCGAAATAAGGAGAGATGTTATGCAGGAAAAAAAGAATAACGCTATAGAAAAAACCGAAAACATTGCGGATAACGGGACGCAAAATCTTTCCGAAGACACCGCAAAAGTAAAGAACGTTAAAAAGAGCGAAAATGCGAAAGGCAAGACCGCAAAAAAGACCGATAATAAAAAATCGGCTGTAAATAAACAGAAAGACAAAGCGGCTATTCTTGCCGAAAAGCAGAAGCGCGAAGAAGAACGAGCCGAAATGCGTATAAGAAAGGCAGAAGAAAAGGCGCAGAAGAAAGCGGAAAAGAAAAAAGCCGCCGAAGAGAAAAAGACTGCGTCTAAAGAGCGTAAACAGGCTATTAAAGAACTTAAGATAAAAAAGAAAGAAGAAAGACTTGCTCGTCGCGATATGTTAAAGCACGAATCTAAAGAAGAAAGACTTAAACGAATCGCCGACGAAAAACAGGCTAAACTGGAATTGAAGCGCGAAAGAAAACAAAGACGAGCCGAAGCCAAAGCCGAAAGAAGAAAGCTCAAAGCCGAAATGCTTGCCGAAAAGAGAAGGACCAAGGCGCAGGCAAAAGAAAGACGTGCAAAAGAAAGAAATCAGAGAAAAGTTCGCCGCGCTTCGAACGGAATAGGCGGGTGGCTTGCCGCGGTTATCGCGCTGGGCTGTTCGTGTCTTGTTCTGGCGACGCTGCTCGTGTGGAACGTGTTTATGACGGGTAACGGCAGCGATATGCTTGCGGGAACATATGCGAGATCGTTCTATGATCTTGTAGGATATGTTGACAACATCGACGTGAATTTAAGCAAACTGACGGTTTCTTCGGATAACGGAAACAGACAGAAAATTCTTTCGGATATAGTCGTTCAGGCTAATCTTGCCGAAGGCGATCTTGAAACTTTGCCGCTCGAAGACGACTCCAGATTTTATACCGTGAAGTTCGTAAACCAACTTTCGGATTTCGGCAAATACCTTAATAACAAACTTATAGACGGGGATTCGCTTTCGGAAAGCGATATAAATACCATTGCAAGATTTAAGGAAATCAACGCCGAACTCAAGAGCGAACTTAACGATCTTGCGGTAACTTTGGGCGACGGGTACGATTTTAATACTCTGCTTAACGGCGAAGACGAAAACGTCGTTCTGAAGAAGTTCAACGAGTTGCAGTCTAACGCGGTGGAATATCCCAAGATGATTTATGACGGTCCGTTTGCAGACGAACCCGAAAAAACTTCGGGTAACGTTACCAAAACCGAAAACCCGATTGACGAAAACAAAGCGAAAGATTTGTTTACTGACTTCCTTTCGGAATGCGGCGTTTCGGACGTAAACATTACGGGAACCGCGGAAGGCGAAACGTTCAGAACGTATATGCTCGAAGGTAAGGCTGACGGCGTAGGCGTTGACGGACAGATTTCGGACAGCGGAAAACTTGTTACCTTTAACTGGTATATGAATTGCAAAGATAAGAATTTCGATCGAGACGAATGCATCGAGATTGCAACCAATTTCTTGCAAAAGTGCGGCTATAAGTCGATTAAACCCGTATGGACGACCGAAAACGACAACACGATTTATGTGAATTTCGTGTCGGTTGAAAACGACGATATAATCGTTTATGCCGATATGATTAAGGTTGAAGTTTGTATGGAACGCGGTAAAGTTGCCGCTATGGACGCGACTAAGTATCTTGAGAACCATAAAGACAGAAAGATTGACGTGCCTGAAATTACGGTAACTCAGGCAGAAGCGAAACTCAATAAAGACCTTACGGTAGAAACTTCGCGCCTTGCGGTTATTCCTTTGAGTACGGGTAAAGAAAAACTCGCTTATGAATTTTTTGCCCGCTCGAACGACGGCGATTTCTATGTTTATATCGACGCGCTGAACGGTCGCGAACTGCAGATTTTTAAGGTTGTGGGAACCGATCAGGGAACGTTGCTTCTTTAATTTGAAATAATAAAAAGCCTGCTATAGGTCGATTATCGGCTTATATCGGGCTTTTTTTGTGTGGATTTTTGGCGGGTGCGTGGCGTTGGGGGAGAAGATTGGCGTGATTATTGAATGCGGCGCAAGCGCCTGGATCCTTCGTAAGTAGGGCAAGGGAGCAATTCTCAGGACGACGGGAGATATGTGGTACGCGCGGTAGAAAATTTGCCGAGCGGAAAGATTTGGGTTGTTAGTCCGCTCTCGTCTTTTACTCGCAAGCTTGTAAAATCCACTCTCCCCAAAAGGGGAAAGCGAAGTTTGACTTGCATAAAGTAAGAAGTAACAAGTTTGCTTATTTATTAAACGTGCGGCGCGGGGCGCCTGGATCCTTCGTAGGCTGGGCAAGAGGCAAGTCTCGGGATGACGGGAGATATGTGGTGCGCGCGGTAGAAAAAATTTGCAGAGCGAAAGGATTGGCTTTTAAGTCCGCATCCGTCAAATCTTCGCGTTGCCGCTCGATCTGCCACCTTCTCCAAGGGGGCGAAGGCGAAGATTGATTGTGAAAGGTGTAATAATATTGAGACGCGCATGGTTTATTGAAATAGGGTGCCATTAAAATTGTTGAATTGAAAAAAAGAGCAAGAAAAGTCGAGAAAAAAATTTTTTTCTGCGATATAATATGCCTGTAAGGAGCAAAAGAGATATGAAAGAACAGGTATTGGCTGTCCAGCGGATGCAGGATTATATCGAAAAGCATAATGCGGAAGAAATCAATTTGTCGGACTTGGCGCGCGCATCGTTGTTTTCTCCATGGTATGCTTATAGGTTGTTTCGCGACTCTCTCGGGTTGACTCCGACTGAGTATATTCGCAAGTATCGGCTTACGCAGGCGGCAAAACAACTAAAAAACGGTAATGTTAAAGTCATTGACGCGGCGTTTGACGCAGGATTTTCTAATGCGGATACCTTTACGCGCGCATTTTACAGAGAATTCGGGCTGAATCCGAGCGACTATATGAAAAATCCCGTTCCTGTCACCTTCTTTATTCCTTACGGTGCAAAATATCGAGAACTAAAAAAGGAGAACATCAACGTGTCAAACATTCAACCTATTTTTATACAGGTTATCCGCAAGCCGGAACGCCTGTGCATTATCAAACGCGGCAAGCAGGCTGCGGACTATTTTCCGTACTGCGAGGAAGTCAGTTGTGACGTTTGGGGTATTCTTATGAGCATGAAGTCGCTCTGCGGAGAACCGATTTCCATGTGGCTGCCGGAAAAATATAAAAAGCCGAATACATCTACCTATGTGCAGGGCGTGGAAGTCGAAACCGACTACAAGGGAATCATTCCGGAAGGATTTGATACCATTCATCTGCCCGAAGCAGAATATCTTATGTTTCAGGGACCATCTTTCCGCGAAGAAGATTATTGCGAAGCTATCCGCACCGTGCAGGCGGCGATGGACGGTTATGATCCGTCCGTAATCGGTTATTGTTGGGATGACGAAAATCCGCGCATTCAATTAGAACCCCGTGGGCAGCGCGGGTATATCGAGTTAAGGGCAGTCAGGAGAATTCGGAAATGAGCTAAGCAAGTGTGATTACGTGTGTTCTTTATTTCCCGATGCTTGTCCTTTCGGGAACGACGCTTCCGATTGAAGTTATGCAAAAGGCAATGCAACGCGTCGTCAGTGTGTTTCCTTTAACACAGAGACTAACGATGATGAAAAATATGTTTCTCGGCATTGGCGCGGGTAATATACTGTTACCGATCTGTGTAATGCTTGGAGTTACCGCTGTTTGTTCTGTTTTCTCTGCATGTTTCTTCCGATGGGAATAAGAGAATACATTTTTACATAAACACGAATATAAGGGCGATAGTCTTAAGAAGATTATCGTCTTTTTTTTGTGATGTGCGATTTATTGGAGTGGACGGGCGGATAGGTTGGCGTGATTATTGAATGCTTGGGTGCGGCGTTGCGGGTCGTGCGGCTATCGCCTGGATCCTTCGTAAGTAGAGCAAGGGGTGAGTCTCAGGATGACGGGAGATGTGGTTAACGCGATAAGAATTTACAGCGCGGGAAGATTTGCTTTAATAGTCCTCTTCCGTCGGCGAGGCCGACACCTTCCCCAAGCGGGGAAGGCAAGGTTTGATTGTGGAAAGAATGCGGCGCAAGCGCCTGGATCCTTCGTAAGTAGGGCAAGTGAGCGAGGCTCAGGATGACGGGGAGTGCGGCGTTGGAGTGAAGATTGATTGGGTGACGATTAAGGCAAAAGAAAACCCGCCGAGATGGTCGGGCGGGGGGAAAAATGTTGTAACCGAGTTTTTTAAGACGTGCGGAAAAATCAGCCGATGTCGTAACCGAGTTTTTCGAGCCTGGATAAAATGCTGCTCATACTGCGCTGGTGAGATTGAGCCATTTGCTCGAGTCGAACTTTCTTTTCGGCTTCGAGAATGAGCAGGTTGTCTTCTTCGTCGCTCCAGCGTTTGTTGCTGTTTTCGCCGTCGTCGGTGATAAGTCCGAGTTTTATAAGCCGGGCGACTATGCCGCTGAGATTGCGCGAGTGCGCTTTTGCCATGCGGGCGACTTTCCAGCCCTTTTTGTATTCGGCTTTAAGTTTTTCGTCTTCTTTTTCCGTCCACTTGGTGTTGACTTTTGAAAGTTTTTCGTTTTCTTCTTTTTTGTATAACAGTTTGGCGTACTCGAAAAGATAGCGCGCTCCGTCTTCGTAAATCTGATAGTCTTTGCCTTTCTGTCTGGCGTTTTCGCTCATTTCTTTGTATGTTTGCGATAATGCGTTGATTTTTTCGAACTTTTTCATAGTGGCGTTTCCTTTTTATGTTTATTTGAATGTGCGTGACGGGAATGGAATAGATTGCGCGTGTGTAGGGGCTTATAGTCCTCTCTCGGCACTTGCGTGCCACTCTCCCCAAAAGGGGGAAAGCGAAGATTGATTGCGTTACGATTAAGAACACAAGCTTTCGCAAGATGATTGGAAAGTGCGGCGCTGCGCGCCTGGATCCTTCGTAAGTAGGTCAAGGGGTAAGTCTCAGGATGACGAAAGCGCGGCGTTGGAGCGTGCGAAAGGTTGGTATGGTTATTGAATACGATTTGGCGTTGAATATTTCAAGTCATAGACATTTTAACGGATATTGCGGAATATGTCAAGTTAAAAACATAAATTACAATATGAGTAAATAGATATTTATGCGAAAAAAAGTCGATTTTTTATCGGCAATGTGGTATAATCGAGTAAAACAAAAGACTAAGTGCTACTGAAGCGTTCGTGATTTTTTCGCCGCTTATAGGGCATCGGAGCCATGATGGAAATTTTTCTTGTTCTGACGTTTCTGTTTTGTATAGGAAGCATGACGGGCTGGTGTATAGAACTTATATTCCGCAGACTTGTACATAAAAAATGGATTAACCCCGGGTTTTTAGTGGGACCTTATCTGCCGCTTTACGGAATAGGGTTGCTTTTTCTGTTCTGCGTTTGCAGTATAGATTATTCGTTTATCGAAAATAAAATATTGCGCGATATTTTTGTGATTGCTCTTATTACCGTGCTTATGACTTTGGTCGAATATATCACCGGGTTGATTTTCATTAAAGGAATGAAGGTTAAACTGTGGGATTATTCCGACAGAAAAGGCAATATTCAGGGAATTATCTGCCCGCTGTTTACTCTTTTTTGGGGTATTCTCGGCGCGGTGTATTACTTTTTCGTGCATAAGGCAATACTCGGAATGGTTAACTGGTTTACCGCGAACATTATGTACTCGTTCATTATAGGAATGTTCTTCGGTGTGTTTGTTCTCGATAATATCTATTCGTTCAAGTTGGTTGCGAAAATCAAGAAGTTTGCTAAAGAAAAAGAGATTGTCGTCAAGTACGAAACGCTTAAACTTTCCATTCGCGAAAAGGCAAACGAATTCAAACAGCGCGTTCATTATATCTTTCCGTTGCGCAGTGCCAACGGGCTTGAAAAAGAACTGGATACCTACTACAACGAACACGGCGTTGCCGACCTGAAGAAAAAGGTTGAGAAAAAGAAAGC
>CAKQXZ010000069.1 GCA_934292955.1 uncultured Clostridia bacterium | reverse complement strand
GGGGATATGGCTCAGTTGGTAGAGCGATGCGTTCGCAACGCATAGGCCAGGGGTTCGAATCCCCTTATCTCCACCACCAAAAACACACAGTTTTCTGTGTGTTTTTTGTTTTTTAATAATATTTTTACATAGTAAGCTGTTATTTTTTAATATCAGCACTTTTTAGCGTTAACCTTATTTAAGTCTTGTAAAATCCGAATCTTTAAGATTCAGTCCTGCAAGCTCGATCATAGTACGAGCGTCGTCAAAGAAATCAAGTCCGCCTTCTACCAGGCATTCGATAAGCAACGGCAAGTAAACGTTTTTGTTTATCTCGTCCTTATGCTTTTCCATAATCTTCACCAACTGTTCTTGCCTTTCACCCGAACATTTTAATTCAGCTTTCATTCTATATTTCTCCCATATAGTTTAATTTGTTTGCACCTATATTTGGTTGCACCTATAATATAGCATATTTAATCTGAATATAACATATTAATCTGTGATTTCAAGTGTTTTTCCTGATTTTTCAGGATTTTCAACTTTATTTGTTCGCGTTTTTCAACTTATCAACATCGGTCGCCGCGGATAATTCCGTCATATCCTTGTATCTGTAACCGTAAACGCGACTATAAATCTCATTGTACAACGGACTGTTTTTCGGTATGCTTTTCATGTATCCTACGTATATTTCGCCAAGCGCCCATGTGTCGAGTTCGCTTTTTTCCGGCGGTTGCCAATCGTCTGCGTGCGACCTGCTGAAAACTTCCAATTCTTCGCCCCTTAAACTCAGAATTTCTTCTCTCGGCAGTTTACACAAAGCCAGGCGGTATTCGCGCCCGCATAGCATTCGAACATTTTCGGGAACGTCCGCACTTTTCGCCGTCTTACGCAAATCTTCCATATAATCGAATCTATCCCTGCTCAACTTGCGGGCAGGCAAAGTTTTCAGTTTTTCATATAGAAAAAATACGTTTTCCGTATAAACCCCGCTTTGCGGAATCCCTAAAAAATCCATAACATGCCTTAAAGTATATTTCCTTAACAAGCACCTTTCTCGGGCAAGGTCAAGTGTATCTATCGCAGTGTTCGGCAACTTTTTAATCTTTGCCCCGTTCTCGGCTTTCAGCCTTGTTTTCTTCAGCGCGGCGTTTATAAACTTTATATCGAATTCAATATTATGCGCAACAAGCGTATTGTCGCCGATAAACCGCAAAAAGTCGGGCAATAGGTCGATTATCGCGCATTTATCGGCAAGATCCGCATTCGTTATACCGGTCAGACTTTCGACGTTTTCGCTTAAACTTTTTACAGACTTTATAAGCGACGAAAAAGTACCCGTAATTTTACCGTCTTCGATTTTTAACGCCGACAGTTTTATTATTTCGTCGCTGTCGCAATTAAGCCCGCTTGTTTCAACGTCGATCACAACGTAAGTATTTTTAAGTTTTTCGTTATTCATTACTTTGCGCGTCCTTAATTTTTCTGATTTCGGAACCGATTAAAGTATCTTTTTCGATAAGCCGCTTTGCAAGTCTTTCAAGAAATGCTTTGTTATCGATAAGTATCTTCTTCGCCTTGGCATAATACGTTTCCATATCCGCGGTAATGCGATCTTCTCTTTTAGCAAGCCGCTCGGGCGAACTGCTGCGGTCTTCCCAATACCCGAAACCGTATGCGCAATAATGATCTGAAAACCTTTGAACAATATCGAACGCTCGGCGCAAATCGCTGTTAACACCCGTATCCGGTTCGCCGAAAATTATTTCGGTCGCCGCCTTACCCGCAAGTAGAGCTATCACGCGGTTTTCCATATACGTTTTACTCATCCAGTAATCGTCGGAATTATGATAAACCGTAAAACCGCCGACCGTTCCCGTGTTTTTTCTAACCGAAACAAGATCCACGCTGCCGCTTTCCAGAACTTCGGCAACAACGGCATGCCCCGCTTCATGATACGCCGTTCTTTCCAGAGTAAACGGATTATGCGGCGTGTTGCATTCGGGTGCGTCGTAAATAATACGCATACAGGCGCGAATAATATCATCTTCGTCAATCATTTCTTTATTTGCGTACCCCGCATATTGCCCCGCCGTGTTTATGACCGCTTCCAGCGCGGCGCACGATTTACCGCTGATAAGTCGAGCCACGTCCTGCGGGTTTATTTCGGCAACCGCTTTCTTTTGCGAAAGATAGTACTTTACTATTTCAACGGCGTCTTCCCCTTGCGGTGCGCTAACAGTTATTATCGCGTCAAAACGCCCCGCGCGAAGAAGCGATCTCGGAAAATTATCCGTTCCGTTGGTGGTTGCAAGCACAAAAACGTCCTTGCCTTTAATTTCGTCCATGCACGACTGAACCGTAACGTATTCTTCCGCGTTTCTGTGATGGTCGTCTTCGTTGGCAAACTTATCCATATCGTCAAGAAGAATAATAGACGGCGCGTTCTCCGCCGCTTCGTTAAACAAATTTTTGATTTCGTTTACAAACTCACCGTCCGGCTTGTTTTTGCGGCAAACGAACGCCTTTCTTCCGCTTTCCTTTATAAAACAATTTGCCATAAGCGTTTTACCGACGCCGGGTTCGCCGTCAAGCAAAAGTCCGCCTGTTTCCGCAACGCCGAGAGCTTTATACTTCTCGCCGTTTTTGATTACGTCGCATAGTCTTAACAGTTCGTTTTTTATGTCGCTGTAGCCTATAACTTTGTCAAATTCACTCATCTTAAAAACTCCTTTCGTTTTTTTACACCCCGATCATATCAAACTTGACGGGGCGTTTTCGGTACATGAATTTTTTTGATTATAATAATTTTTCGGTTCAGTTTTTGTTGCTTCAAAAAACGGATATAATCGAAACTTTCGTCTAAAAACTCCGGAAAGTTAATCAGAATAAGAGGCTTTTCTTTATAATTAAAATCTTTAATTCCGTTTACAAACCTAAAAAATTTATTTATTTCTATAAAGCATAAAAACTTAAAAAGAGTTCTCTCGCTCGCGCTTAAATCATAGTTAATCGACCTATTGCCCCACTTTTTGATCGCGACGAACTTACCTTGCCCCGTAATGCACATATACAGATTTTTCGGTTTACTGATTTCTTTCGGCTTAAAATTAACAATATATCGGTTGAGTAAAAACCTGAACGATTTCTCTTTTGACTGTTTTAGTAAAAGGCTTTCCTTTTTCTCGTCGAAATCCCGCTTTTTATACGCAGATAAAAAATCGCAGTAATCTATTCTCGCTTTATGCGTCGATTCGCAATCGAAAACGGCACTGTAATAAAGATAAAACCGATCGGCGGAATCGCAAAAATCGGCAAACAATTCACATGCGAGTTCATCGGGATTTTCGGATTCTATTTCGCATATATCAAACTTTTCGTCATAAATATAATCTATCCTTTCAATATTCATTTCACAGGGCACACCCCCATTTTTCGCAAAAATAAAAATAACGTCGCAAAGATTTTCTCTCTACAACGTTATTATATTACTTTTTATGTACCGTTTTAGGGCTTTTGCGCGTATTCACACAAAAAAATTTTTTTACGAGTTAAAAACGGTGGATAAATACCTTTTTTACACTTTTTGTAAACGCGATTTAATCTTTATATTTCTCTTCGGCTTTTTGCAGATTATTTTTAATTCTGTCCCTTAATATCTGCGGCGATTTAATTTCGACATATTTAAGATATTGCATCGCCCAATATTCCATAGCCCTTAAACTGGAATACACCGTAACCGAGCATGTTTTTTCGGCGACTTCTTTAACTGTAATGCCTTTTCCGAACCAGTCCACTACCTGATCTACAATCCATTTCGGGCATTCGAACGTTACGCTTTCTATTTCGTCGTTAAAAATATACGGCAAAGCGCACGAATACTTTTTATAATCTATTCCGCTTTCATACCCCTTAATACTTCTTAACGGAGTGGCGGTCTCGTCGGTAATATTTATATTGGTAATCTTATCTACGCGGTAATGCCCTATCGTTTTATATTTTTCGTTCAGGAACATAAGGTAATAGTGCTGATTATGCAAAATCAACTGATAAGGGCTTGCCTTTTGCGATGACGTTTTGTTCAGTTTTTTATCAACGCCGTACATATTATAATCGAAAGTAATCTGCTTGTTCTGCTCGATTGCTTCGTCGATTATTTCCACATTATAAAACAACGCCCTGTTTTCGGTTTTATCCCAGTCCTTAACCGAATAAACGTGTTTTACGTTAGATTTGAAATACTTGTTAGAAAGCGAACACAGTTTCTCTATTAAATCTTTTGAATAGTTTTCGGAAATATGTTTGCTTGCAAGGACGCCGTCTATCAATAGTCTCAATTCGGAATCTTCAAACAGCCTTTTATCAATAAACGTGCCTTTGCGCCTGTCAGACTCGATCGTTATCGCCGTTGCGGTCTTAGTTGCCGCTTCTTTTTCGAACATATCCTGCAAAAGTCTGATATTTCTTCCGATCGCCTTTCTGTCCGGCTTAATATCGTAATCCCTTTCCAGGCGGGCAATAATATCTTCCTGCTTAAGCGGATGATTTACGTCGCTGTAACGTTCAAGAACTTGCAGTATGCGTATTATAAGAAGTTTCTTTGCTTCTGAACTTTCGGTCTCTATTTCTTTCATTATTACTTCTCCTACAGAGTTGTACACTCATTTTAACACGACCCGCCGTTTTTTTCAACCGAATATGCACTAAAAACAGTACATAACCCGACATGCCGCCGACAACTTAAATAATTACATGCTTACAGCGGTTGATTTATTTATGAAAAAATTATATAATCTAAATAGATAAACACACACAAGGAACAAAATCGGCAATGAACAATCCCGAAACCGTTGCAAAAGAACTGCATAAACTGAATTTCGGCGAAAACGGAATACTCCGCATGGATTGGCATGGTAAAGAAGATTACCGTTATTCCGCAGACCTGCTCCAAAAAGAAACTCCCGACGGCAAAATATTAAACCGCGCAAAAGGCGGGTGTCTTGGGTGTTGCGAAATATGCCGAAATATGTTTGGTTTGCGCCCGTCGTCAATAACGCACGGTACGCATACGCTCGATTTTCTTGACGCGCACGAAATAAAGCATGAACAGATTGAAAAATGGTCGAAAAACCCCGTGCTTTTCGTAATGGAAAATCCCGCCGGGCTAAACAAAGATTTTTACCCCGCAAAAGACGACCGCTCCCCCGCAACGCCCGCGCGCTGGTACTGGATTATGGGACAGAGCGAAAAAAATAACGACGATTTTATTTATCCCAATTATTTTTCTAACAAAGAATACGGCTGGATGATATATTCGGTTATACGAACTTTTATGATAGCAAACGCTTATGTGACCAATATGGTAAAATGCGGCATTGAGCAAAACGGCTATCTTACAACCGAAAATTACGACCCCGACGTGGTAAACGAATGCATAAAAAGTCATCTGAGCCGCGAAGCCGATATTCTTTGCAGCGGCGAAAAAGACCTTATAGTTTTTGCTTTCGGCGACAGAGTTTACAATAAACTTGCCGAAACAAAAGGCTGTTTTAATCAAAAATTGCACCTTTATAAGCTTCCGCACCCGGCAAGACAAATGCCCAACGCCCATCGAAAATTCGTTTTGTTCGGACAGATTTACAGCGCGCTTTTAGAAAACGGTTTTTACGATAACGCCGAAAAGCCCGATATCGACAATTTATTAAGCAAAACCGTCGCGGACGATACGCCCGATTTAGCCGATATTATAAAAAACTGGGCAAACGAACGGAAAAATATAAACCGCGGTATCGAATATTCCAAGGGCAAAACATATAAAACAAATCGGCTTTGTTATGAAATAACCGCAAACGACGAATTTTACACCGCGATTATTTTTCGTTTTATGAATAAATTTACGTTTAACGACAGCGATTATAACGTAAGCTGGCTCAAATATGATTTAGAAAACAATTCGCTGTCGCTCTACATAGGAAAAAACAAAACGGCAAACGTTGCGGTATCCGAAGAAAACGCAAAAGATCTATTTGTATACGCCGAAATGCAGTCCTTGCTAAAAAATCCGCAATTCAAAGCATTTTTCGAACCCAAACTCGGCGCGGATTTTACCGAAAAAACAACCTGCAAATTATAAACTTTTCATTCACAGCATAAATATTTCATTCACGAGCGGAGATAAAATATGTATTTTTCAAAATCGAAATACACGGGATTCTGGCAATGTCCGAAAATAACCTGGCTTGACAAATACAAACCCGAAGAAAAAGTAATCGACGAAAGCGCGCTTACCCGAATGACAAACGGCAACGTAGTCGGCGATCTTGCGATGAGTTTGTTCGGCGATTTTACCGAAGTAACGGCAACGCACGAAGACGGAAAACTCGATCTCGACGAAATGAAACGCAAAACAACCGAATGCATAAAAAACGGCGTGGAAAATATTTGCGAAGCGTCTTTCGATTATAACGGGTTATATTGCGCCGTAGACATACTGCACAAAGAAAAAGACGGTTATGCGATTTACGAAGTCAAGAGCGCGACCAACCTGAAATATTATTATCTCGTAGACGTAGCCTATCAGAAATACGTTCTTGAAAAATGCGGCGTAAACGTTACCGGAACTTATATCGTATGCATAAACAACAAATACGTCCGCCGCGGCGCGATCGACGTTAAGCAACTGTTTACCGTCAACGACGTAAAAGACCTTATCGGCGACGAGTACGAAGTGGTAGAACGCAACCTTAAGCATGCCGAAGAAATGCTCGAATGCGATAAAGAACCGGATATCGATATCGGCGAACACTGTTCAGCCGCGCACGATTGCCCGTATTGGAACTATTGCTCGAAGCACCTGCCCGAACATAACGTTTTTCAGTTGTACAGATGCAATAAAAAATGGGATTATTATAAAAGGGGGCTTGTGTCTTTCGAATATCTTAAATCTCTGCCGTCACTCAATTTTTTACAGTCAAGGCAGATCGATTTCGCCCTTAACGACAGGGGGATATATGCCGATAAACGACTTATAGCCGAGTTTTTGAATACTTTATCTTATCCGTTATACTTTCTTGACTTTGAAACAATGCAAGAAATTATTCCGCTGTTTGACGGTTGCAGACCGTATGAACAGATTCCTTTTCAATACTCTCTGCACTACATAGAAAGTGAAAACGGAGAACTTAAGCACAAAGAATTTTTAGCCGTTTCGGGCGAAGATCCCCGCCGCCCGATAGCCGAAAGTCTTTGCGAAAATATTCCCGATAACGTATGCGTACTTGCATATAATAAAAAATTCGAATGCGGAAGACTTAAGGAGCTCGCCGCCGAATTTCCCGACCTTAAAAAACATCTGCTTTCTATAAGAGAAAACGTCAAAGACCTGCTCGATCCCTTTCAGAAAGGTGCGTATTACAACAAGGCAATGGGCGGTTCTTTCTCGATAAAGAGCGTTTTACCCGCAATTTTCCCCGACGATCCCGCCCTTAACTATCATAATCTCGAAGAAATTCACAACGGCGGCGAAGCGATGAGCATCTTCCCGCTTATAAAAGACATGCCTGTAGAACAACAGGAAAAGACTCGCAAAAATCTGCTTAAATATTGTGAACTCGACACCTTTGCCATGGTCAAAGTCTGGCAGGAACTCGTCAGAGTAACCAAAGAATAATTTTTATAACTACATGCAAAAATACCGAAGCAAATTTTCCCGCTTCGGCATTTTGTTTTATAAAAATCTCATTAAAAATCGGTCTATAGGTCGATTATCGGCGTTTTCGGTTAAAAAATCAATGTTTGCGTTTAGTTATAAACACCACCGCCGAAGCCGCCCCCGCAATTATTGCAGAAAGCGCACCGCACACGGCAACAACCCTGAAAAACAATGTTTTCTTCATTACCCCCCCCTTTACAGGCGAGTATAACACACTCGGATATACCAATATTATACATCATCGCGCTGCCCCATTCTTACTTTATTGTAAACAAAAAACTGCTTTTTTATAAAGTAAAAACACACGGAAATTACTCCATGTGTTTTTGGTCAGAGTTGAAATGAATAAAATTCAAACTGCTTTTTTACTGAATTCTGTATCGCTATCCATGCAAGTCAATACGGCAATGATTTTTTCTTTACACTCAATAGTTGTTGTCGGAAGTCGTAAAATCTTAATTCCGGCCGCCTTAAGCAAGCGGTCTTTTCTCCTGTCGCGTGCGGCTTGCACTTCTTCCTTGTGTTGGCTTCCGTCAACTTCTACCACCATTTCTATTTCCTTATTTAGTTTATTATATATAAGGAAATCACAATGAGTGTTAATATTTGAAACGAATTTTATATCTTCCATATCGCTGAGCGACGCAGTTTTTATAACATATTTCAAAGGATAATTAAATTTGTATCCGAGTGTTCCGTAATCCCCGCTTCGACAAATTTCATCTATCACCGTTGCAATTATGTTTTCGCTTGCAAAAGAAGATATATTCAAAAGTTCTTTTTTTGTCTTTTCTAATATCGGTGCGTAATCGTCATACATTAAATCAAACACAGAATATACGTTGGTTTTCAAAATTTTTGTTTCGCAGCAATAGTATTCGAAATATTTAGATAAATCTCTTAAAATAGAACCTTCTTGTCCAAGAACTTCTTCGCTTGCAAGAATATACAATCTCTTTTTTGCTCTCGATATTGCAACGTTTATCAAGTTCGGATTATTCAAAAAGTCTATCCTTTCTTCGTCTTCATAAAACTTTATTTTATTTGCAACTGTAGACAATACGATATAATCTTTCTCTTTCCCTTGAAATTTATGTATAGTATCGATTACGCAACCAACATTACCAAATCGTTCATTCAATAATAGAATCTGATTATTGTACGGAGCAATAATCCCTGTCTTATCAGCAGGCAATTCTTTCATAATTTCTTTCTCTATAATATCAACTTCTCTCTCATTTGCTCTGTTTCTCTCAAAATGTGAACCGTGAGAAACTATTGTTACACCATTACCTTCGACATGTGGCGTGCGAATTACCAATTCACCGTTATAAAACCTTTTGTTACAAAATCCTATAATCTGCGGATCACACCTATAATGCTCGTTAAGCAGAGTTGAAACTATATTTTTTTCTTTTTTCAGTACGCAATGTAATATGCTGTTTTTTGCATAATCAAAGTATTCTGGCAATTTATATTCAGCAAAAATATTGTTCAGCATAGGAAGCAATTGAGATTTTACAACGTGCGGCAACTGTTTTTCATCTCCGACAAGAACAACCCTTTTCGCCACGGAAAAAGCTATAACAGCACTGATCAAATCAACCTGACTCGATTCATCAATAATCACGCAATCATACAAAAAATTATCACCGGTACAACTTCTTAACGCATGCGTCGTGCTGTATACTATAGGATACCTTTTTGCAAAATCGTTAAAGCAAGATTTATAATTACTCATTGAAAAAGCACATGCGCTCATGCTCTCGTATCTTTTCTGTAAACAAGATAAAAAGATGTTCATAGATAAATCTTTTTGCTCTTTAAGAAGTTGGCTTAAATTATTTGAATCAATAAATTCTTGTTTTTTATCCTTCTCGGAATTAAGTTCCGAAATTTTTACTTCATAATATTTATTTTTCAGATACTCTATAGAATCTTCTCTATTCTCTGCAATTTCTTTTGCTTTTATTATACCGAACCTGAATAAAAATCTCGCCCTGTTAAAGAATCCCGTTATTTTATTTTCCGGCAACGTTTCAAGTATCGACGCCAATTCCAATAGCTTAGTACTCGTATATCTTTTCTTTAGTAATTCTTGCGGAACTACTCTCTTTTTTACCTGATACTCAGCATTACTTATTTCTTTTTCTGTTTCAAGTTCCGATACAGATTGAACAATCCTTGCAATATCCAAACTATACTTCAGATAAGTTTCCGCACTGTCGCTTGTTTCTTTTAATAAGCGTTCGCTGTTTTTATTATCGCTTTTTTCAATCTGTTTGATATTTTCATAAGGGGCATCAAAAAACTTTTTTACATTGTCAGAATTTCCTAAAAAAGCATTTAAGTATCCAAAACCGATCGATTCAAATTTATCTTTAACGTTTCTCGTAGCTTCATTGTTTCCGGAAACAACGGCAACACAGCCGCCCCTTGCGACGTAATTTGCCACGATATTACGGATTGTTTCAGTTTTTCCCGTTCCGGGCGGTCCTTGTACTATCGATAAATCTTCATTCAACGCCCTTTTTACCGCAATTCGCTGAGATGAATTTGTATCGAACGGAAAAATAACTGTTTCTTTATTCTCTTGCCGACCGAGTTTCCCTTGGAGAAATTTTCCAAGAACTGAATTTTCTAAAACAACTAATTTATCTAATTGTTTTAATAAAAAATTCTGCCCGTCTTCGGTCGGCATTAAAAGAGCAATCGCTTTCAAATAATTGATAAAAGTCTTTATTTCCCTTATCTCCGAAATATCGCGAACAATTTTTATGCGATTCCTTTCGACCAACTTGCTATACCTTGAAACACTGAATATTTTTACATAAGAATCAAACTGTATAACTTCGCTTAACCCATATACAGGAACTTTGTCGCAATAAACTATTTTTCCCGCTATATCTATATTTTTCGGATTGTCTATAATCTCAAGTTCGCTCCAGCTTTTCCAATAAAAATTATTGTTGCCAAAATACTTTATTCTGCAGGCATTTCCACGATCTTCAAACCATTGAACACGTTTCGTAATATCTTCCCATTCTCTCGTAGCGGGATTAAATTGAATAATCAATATTTTTCTTTCATCTATGTTCATCACGCCCCCCCTAACCGTAAATTATTTATTGGGTTTCAAAAAAACAATTTGTATGCTTCTAACCCGTTTTTTACGACATACTATTTCATTCCCATATCTTCAAAACACAATAAGTCGCGCTGCTTGCTCTGCATTCTTCTATAAATGTCTTTATAAAATCTATTCAATGAATGCTCTATCAAACATACACTTTTATAAAAACATCGCCATATAATGCGGAATAGTGAGTTTTACGTCGCTCGTGCCGACGTTTCCGTCAACGATTTTATATGCCGCCGACGGTTTATATGCTTCTATAAATCTGTTCAGCGATTTTGTTGC
>CAKQXZ010000068.1 GCA_934292955.1 uncultured Clostridia bacterium | reverse complement strand
ATACTGATTATTCTGATGAAACTATTCACAAACTGCAGGAATTGGAGCTTATGATTCTAAAGGATTTTATAGCTATTTGTGAAGAAAACAACATTGAGTATTTTATTTACGGAGGCAGTGCATTAGGTGCCGTCAGACATGGCGGTTTTATTCCATGGGATGATGACATAGACATTATTATGTTTAGAAAAGACTATGAAAAGTTTAAAAAAGTCGCATTATCCGAACCCAACAATAAATATAATTTTTTAACAAGCAAAACAAAGGATTACTTCTTTTTATTTTCAAAAATCATGCTCAAAAACACTATTTTTGAAGAATGGTGGGTCAATCAGGTAGATTTTGATTTGGGAATTGACATTGACATATTTGTATTGGACAAAGTTCCGGACAATAAACTAAAACGATTTTTCCATGTAAAACGTTGCCGTGTCCTAGACAGATTACTTGCAATGAGTGTTATAAAATTTAAAGGATATCCTCCATTAGTTCAGGCATTAGCCAATACAGGACATGCATTTTTAAAGCTGTTTAATATTTCAAGAGAATCATTATTTGATAAAACCCATAAATTATTGGACAAATACAATGATAAAGACTGTGAATGTGTCTGTGATATTTCAGCTCTTCACCATCCCCAAATTTATAAAATAAGTGATTTCAAACCTGGAAAAACAATAATGTTTGAAGATGTTGAAGTTCACTGCCCGAATAATCTTGACAGCATCCTTACACAAATTTATGGAGATTATATGAAAAAGAAAATTTTTGCGTTTATTGCCGTTGCCGTTTTAGGGTTTATGTTTTCGTTTTCCGCTTGTATGCAAGACAAATATGTCGCAGGCTCGCTTATAGTGAGCGTAAAAACCGAATATAAAAACGCTTTTTTAGCTAATGAAATCACGCTCGAAGATTTTAATTGCGAATATATCGATAGTATTCAATATATAGCATGGTATTCGACCGATATCGGCGGTATTCAGGTGCAATTAAAAAAGGAATACAAAAATAAGATAGACGAAGCAATTCAATCTATCGGCTCGTTAGATTTTGTCTTCTCCGTCGAAAAGGAAAAATATAAAATCGATTAGGTCATCCTGACCCTTGCTTGCTAAACTTACGAAGGATCCGGGCACGAAGTGCCGCATATTCTGATAATTCGGTACCGCATAATTACTGCGCAACACCTATACAAAAAACAACACAAAAAACCCGCCTATAGGTCGTTTATCAACACATTAGTTGTTTTTTTCTTATTCGTTTCGCAATCAAACCTTGCCTTCGCCTTTTGGAGAAGGGGGCCGCTTGCGGTGGATGCGGACAAAAACGCCAATCTTTCCGCGCGGCATTTTTTACGGCAAAAACCACATTTTCCGTCATCCTGAGCCTTACTCACTTGCCCAACTCCCGAAGGATCCAGGCACGAAGTGCCGCACGGCTTACAACGCCGCGCTTTATAAAAACCCGTCTATAGGTCGTTTATCAACACATAGTCGGGTTTTCTTCTTATTCGTTTCACAATCAAACTTCGCCTTCCCCTTTTGGGAAGAGTGGCACGCAAGTGCCGAGAGAGGACAATAAGCCCATTCACACGCACAAGCGCAATTATTAAAGTCTCACCGCCTTACCCCAAGCCCACCGCCGCCCCCGCGGCGTTTTTTATTCTATAAAAAAGACCGAACCCAAAAAGGTTCGGTCGCGTAAAAAATTATATCAGTTAAACTTAATCTGTTTTTCAACGTAACCGATAACGTCGTCAACCGACAAACGAATCTGTGACATAGTATCTCTGTCGCGCAGAGTAACGGTTCCGTCTTCAAGCGTGTCGAAATCGACGGTCAGGCAATACGGAGTTCCGATTTCGTCCTGACGGCGATAGCGTTTGCCGATAGAGCCGGCTTCGTCGTAGTTGCACATAAATTCTTTAGTCAGTCTGTCGTAAATTTCTCTTGCCTTTTCCGAAAGGTTTTTCTGCAGGGGAAGGACGGCAACCTTATACGCCGCGATAGCGGGGTGGAAGTGCATAACAACTCTGGTGTCGCCGCCGTCGAGTTGTTCTTCGTCATACGCTTCCGAAAGGAGCGCAAGCATAAGTCTGTCCGCGCCGATCGAGTATTCTATAACGTAAGGAATGTATTTTTCGTTTGTATACGGATCGACGTACAGCATACTCTTTCCCGAATATTCCTGATGGCGCGAAAGGTCGAAGTTCGTGCGGTTGTGAATGCCGTTGAGTTCCGACCAGCCGATGGGGAAGTAATACTGAATGTCGCACGCGGCTTTAGCGTAGTGCGCGAGTTTATCGTGATCCTTAAAGCGGAGATGGTCTTCCTTGATACCGAGATCGAGCAGGAATTTTTCTGCTTTCTGTTTGTATTTTTCGTAATATTCGTGATCGGTGCCTTCTTTACAGAACCACTGATGTTCCATTTGTTCGAACTCGATCGTCCTGAAAATAAAGTTGCCGGGCGTAATTTCGTTTCTGAACGCTTTACCTATCTGACCTATTCCGAACGGAACTTTGGCGCGGGTAGTGCGCTGAACGTTAAGGAAGTTGACGTATTCGCCCTGAGCGGTTTCGGGGCGAAGATAAATTTTATCTTTCGCGTCTTCAACAACCCCGCGCGAAGTTTCAAACATCATGTTGAACTGACGGATAGGCGTCCAGTTATGTTTTCCGCAAATGGGGCAGTTAACATGGTGTTCTTCGATGTATTGCTCCATTTCTTCGTTTGTCATAACGTCGGGATTGACGGTGCCGTGCGAATGCGCTTCGATCAGCTGATCTGCACGGTGGCGGCTTTTGCATTCCTTGCAGTCCATTTTGGGGTCGGAAAACGAAGCCGTATGTCCGCTTGCTTCCCATACCTTAGAGTTCATCAGAATTGCGGCGTCAAGTCCGTAAGAGTTTTCGCTTTCCTGAACGAATCTTTTCCACCAGCAACGTTTAACGTTATTTTTCAGTTCCACGCCTACGGGGCCGTAATCCCAGGTATTGCCCATTCCGCCGTAAATATCGCTGCCGGGAAAAATAATTCCGCGGGCTTTGCACAGATTAACCAACTTATCCATCGTAACCGCTCTTTTTTCTTCCATAATTATCTCCTGATCGTATGTATGCGATCGCCTAAGCCCCAAGGGCTTGTTTTTTATCACTTACTGATTTTACCCGTATTTACAGTAAAAGTCAATCAAAAAATATAAAAACGCAAATTTCATTCGCCGTCGCCCGTTATTTTTCCGTTAAAGTTATGGCTTTTCTGTCAATACCCGTTATTTTTGTCGGAGCAGTCGTTTTTTTACGCTTTTTTTCGCTCGGAATGCATTACAAAGCACGTTTTAGTTTTTCGGTTTGCCGAAAACCCACCTTTTACTCTTTACACAAAACGCCGCCGCGGGTATATAAAATGCTTGTTGTTTTCATAAAAATGTGTGCGTAGTAAGAACATTTTCAAATATTGTACGCACATATACATTTTTAGTATACATACAAAAACATTTTATGTCCGCCATACAAATACATAATTTGTATATTTATCAAGAAGTTATGCAAAACGATAAACATCCGTTTCAGAGGGTGTAATAGTCGCCAATTGTAGTTTTTTGCTTAAAAAATTAACAAAAAATCAAAAACGCCCTAAAAATTGTTGACATTGTTTCATTTACATGGTAACATTGCTACATAAAACAACTTTTGTTGCATACATTTCACCTTGTCATAATGAATATTTATTCATTTTTTATCGTAAACTTTATGCGAATATAACGAATAATTGCATAAAAACGTGCTAAATGTGGAAAAATGCCAAAAAAAATACATATCCTGTATATTCGGCGGGCTGACGTAAAAACATATTTATATAAACAACCACATATGAATTTGCAAAAGGCATGCCTTTTGCTTGACAAAGTCTCTTTGTCAAGTATCCCGCTTAATTGCAGTGTGTTATATCAATATTATAATAATTCATTACACTCAACGCAATCAAATCTTGCTTTCCCCTTTTGGGGAGAGTGGCGCGCAAGTGCCGAGAGAGGACTATAAGTTCATTCGCTGGCGCAAGCGGGTTATCAAATGTACAACAGGCACGAAGTGCCGCACATTCGAAAATAACGCACGACTTACAGCACCGCACAAACAAACAATAATAAATATATAAAAACGCAAACAAATATTTCGTAATTTTTTAATGGAGGATAGATTATGAAAAAAGTAAAATTGACTGCTTTGGTTATCGCTACGGCGTTGTTTTGCTCATTTGCTCTGACCGCTTGTGTCGGCGGCAACAAGCAGGACGCAAAGACCAAACAGGCATCATTCGTGGCGTCTGCGGACGATAACCCGACGTATACTTATAATACGTTCACGTCCGTTTCCCCGTCCAACTGGAACGAACTGACCTATCAGGACAACAACGATACTCAGATTATGAACTATATTCAGAGTCCGTTCTTCGAATTCGACTATCAGTTCGATTCAAGCGGCAAAATAGTTCCCGGTAAGTTCGACGTCGAATATTCTTTCGCAACCGGTCTTGAAGACGTTACAGCCGAATATGTAGGGCGGTACGGCATTGAAGAAGGAGATACCGAAAAGGTATGGAAGATCACCATTCGCAGCGACGGTAAGTGGGATGACGGTACCCCCATCGTGGCAGGCGATTTTGTTTACAGCATGAAGGAACAACTCAACCCGTTGTTCAGAAACTACCGTGCAGACAGTTTCTATAACGGTTCGGTTAATATCTACAACGCTTGGGAATACGTTTTCCAGAACAATGTAGGTTACTACGACGCAACCAAGGTTTTCTCTACTTACGATTCCGCTAACGACGAAAATCTGTACTTCTGCTTCGGACCTTTCAAATATAAAGACGGCGACAAGGATGTTTCCGTAGACAACGCTATGCGTTCCGGTAACGGGCTGCCTGCTTCTTACGATGCGGCAACAACCGTTAGACTTTGGCAGGCATACGGACTTACCGCCGATCCCGAAGTGCTTGCTCAAATGGAAGGCAAAACTCTTAAAGAGATCAAAGCCGATTCCAAAATGAAAGAGCAGTATGATTTAGTTGCCAAATGGTGGTGCGAAAAAACCGTTGACGAAATGCTTCAACTCTGCGTCGCTCACGCGGCTCTTCCCGAACTCGATTTCTCCGAAGTCGGTATGTTCGCTCCAGACGACACTCACATCGTCGTAGCAATGACCGAAGGCATTGACTTTGTCGATGACGACGGCAATCTTACCTATCACGCTCCTTACGAATTCTCGTCGCTTCCTTTGGTAAAGAAAGATCTTTACGAGAAATGTAAAATCGCGCCGACCACCGAAGGCGGTCTTTGGACGAGCAACTACAATTCGAGCAAAGAAACCACCGCAAGCTGGGGACCTTACAAGCTCACCGAATATCAGAAAGGCAAAACGTATACCCTTTCAAAGAACACCAATTGGTACGGCTACGGCATGGAAAAGTACAAAGGACAGTATCAGACCGACGCTATAAAGTGTGAAACCGTATCTTCCTACAGCACTCAACTTCTCATGTTCAGAAACGGTCTTATCGACGATATCGGTATCGACGTATCCGTTGCCGACGACTATAAGAACAGCGAAAGAGCATATTACACCCCCGACGATTTCGTAGGTTCCTTCCAGTTGCAGTCCAACGTGGAAAGCCTTAAGAACCGCGGCGACAAAGAAGGCGTAAACAAAATGCTCCTTAAGTATCAGGACTTCAGAAAAGCGTTGTCTATCGGCTTTGACAGAGCGGACTTCGTTTACAAATGCACCACGAGTTCCAAAGCCGGCTTCGGTCTTTACAACTCAATGCATTACTATGACGTTGCGAACGGCGGCGTTTACAGAGATAACGATTACGCCAAAAAAGCGCTTTGCGACGTTTACGGCATAGACGTAAGCAAGTTCGGCGGCGATCTTAACGAAGCGGTCGACGCGATCACCGGTTACGATCTCGAACAGGCAAGAGCGCTTGTAACCAAGGCTTATAACGAAGCGCTTGCCGCAGGCGATATCAAAGCAACCGATAAAATTAAGTTCACAATGGGTACCGGCGTTGTAAACGAGTCCATACAGAGAAGGTTTGAATATATCAAAACCGCCTGGACTGAAATGCTTAAAGGTACTCCGCTCGAAGGAAGATTCGATATGGAACTTAAAGATTTCGGCGACGACTGGGCAAAAGCGTTCAAAGACAGAAGCGAATACGACATCTGCATGGGCGGTTGGAGCGGCGCTGCTTGGAACCCGGGCTACTTCATTATGGCATATCTTAGCCCGGACTACATGTACTCCAAATCGTGGGATACCAGTTCTCACATTCTTAAAGCGACCGTACACGGTGCGAAACTCAACGAAAAAGGTCAGGTAGAAGTAACCAACAACGCAAACGATGTTTACGAAGCCGAACTTCCGTTGTATACCGCAAGCGGCGCGACCACTTCCTGGTATCAGTTGCTTAACTCGACGTCTTATTTCGGCGACGGCAAGCTCGATCCCGAATTCAGATGCGAACTTCTCGCGCAGATGGAAGCCGAAGTCCTTAAACAGGCTTACAGCATTCCTTTCCAGAACAGCTACGCTGCGTCGATGTTGTCTTTCAAAGTAAATTATATCACTTACGAATACAACACCTTCATGGGTTACGGCGGAATACAGTACATGACGTATAAATATTCCGATAAGCAGTGGAAAGAATTCCGCGACTATATGGGCGAAGCGTTCGACTACAGATAAGCTGATTTATCGGTTAATTCCGATCACCTTCGATTTATAATCGAATATAAAATAAGTGACTACAGTGAGGCGTCCCAAAGACGCCCCACTGTATTTGCGCATTAAAAGAGAACAGTATTTAAGGTGAAACTATGTACATGCTCAAATACATATTGAAAAGATTAGGGCTTATGCTCATGTCGTTCGTAATAATAATGACCATATGCTTTTTTCTTATTAAAATGCTGCCCATAGTAATAACTACGGGTATCGGACAAGACGCGTCCTTACAGGAAAGCATAATAGTCGCGCGCGGTTACAGGGATCCTATTCCCGTACAATACATAGCGTACTTAAAGCGCATTTTTACTAAAGGCGATTTCGGTATGGGTATAACCATGCCGGGTTTTGTCGGCGCGCCCGTATGGGATTCGTTTGTCGAAATGCTCCCGCCGACCGTTCTTATCAATATTTATTCGAGTTTGTTTGCCGTTCCTTTGGGAATACTTCTCGGTATCTATGCCGCGCTCAGAAAAAACAAGTGGCAGGATCAGGTTATATCGGTAGGCGTAATACTGTTTATTTCCGTACCGAGTTACGTTACGGCGTTCCTTATTCAATACTTTTTATGCTTCAAATGGCGACTTTTCCCGCTTGTTATGGCAGACGGCCATGACTATTTCAGCTGGGAAATGTTCGTTTCCATGATTCCTTGCGTTTTAGCAATGTCCGCAGGTTCCATTGCGGGCTACGCAAGATTTACCCGTGCAGAACTGACCGAAATTCTTACAAGCGAATATCTGTTGCTTGCAAGAACAAAAGGCTTGACCCGCGGGCAGGCAATAACAAGGCACGCCTTAAGAAATGCAATGGTGCCTATTTTTCCGTCCATTATCGGCGAGTTTATAAGCGTGCTTTCGGGTTCGCTTATACTTGAAAGCATTTTTGCAATCCCCGGTGTCGGCGGAATGTACTTAAACTCGATAAAATCTCTCGACTACGACTTCTTTATGATGCTTTCGGGCTTCTACTGTCTGGTAGGTCTGCTTGCCGGCATAGTAATCGATATCAGTTACGGCTTTATCGATCCGAGAATAAGAATGGGGGCGAAATAAAATGACCGACAACAAAAATATTCCGAGTATCCCCGCAGAAAAATTCCGTTTTGTTCAGCGTGACAAAACCTTGCACGACGTAAAATTCAACACCAAACCGCGCGGATTTTTATCCGACGCATTATATCGTTTCAAAAAGAACAAAGGCTCGGTGGTGGCGGCTGTAATAATTGCGATTATGGTTCTGTTTGCTATAATCGCGCCTATGGTTTCGCCTTACACCGTCGCTTATCAGGACGAATCTTTCGGTTATTGCTATCCCAAAAGCCATATAAGTCAGGCTTTAGGCTGGGACTTCTGGGACGGCGGAGTCAACAAAGAACACTCGGCAGAAACGTTTCTTCTGTATTACTCGATGGGCGTCGAAACTGGGCACAACGCGGTAAAAGGGCAGAAGTACGAGCAGGAAGGCGTCGGCAACTTCAAATATCGTCTCGATACATATCAGAAAGCGGGCTGTATATTCAAAAACTTAACGCTCGACGAATATCTTAAAATTCAGAAATATCAGGACGAAACCGGCATTCAGGTCATTTACCCGATCACCGAAAAATCAAAACGCCCCAAGTCCGAAGGCGACGCGAATAACGCAAACTACTGGTTCGAAACCCGTCAGAACGGTTCAAAAACGAGTATCGTTTACGCAAAAAACGCAGACGGCACTTTCTCTTTCAATAACATTTATCGTCAATACAGCACCGATCCGTCCGCAACGACCGAAATCGTTTTGGACGGCGAAGTCAAAACGGTTTACCGCGACGCGTATTTAAGCAAAGTATTCGTTGAAGGCGAAACCGCAGAAAATCGTTTGTACGACTACGCCCGCGTAAATCAGACAGGGTTCGAAGTGCGTATCAATTACTACGAATATTACATCTGCAAACATACATATATCGATAAGGACGGCATAACCGAACCGATATTCCTTTTCGGTACCGACGCTAACGGCAAAGACCTGTTTACATGTCTTGGCGGCGGCGCAAGATTGAGTTTCATTCTCGCAATCGTCGTTTCGCTCGTAAATATGATAGTCGGCGCTCTGTACGGCGCGGTCGAAGGTTACTACGGCGGCTCCGCAGACCTTATAATGGAACGTGTTTCCGATATACTCAGCGCGGTTCCGTTCATGATAGTCATAACCCTTCTGAAGATGCACATGAAATCTTCTCCGCAACTCCTTATTCTGTTTATCTCGTTCTTCCTTACGGGGTGGATCGGAATGGCAAGTCAGACCAGAATGCAGTTCTATCGTTTCAAAAATCAGGAATATGTATTGGCTGCAAGAACGCTCGGCGCGCGCGACGTACGAATTATGTTCAAACACATTTTCCCCAACGCGCTCGGCACTCTCGTTACGGGGCAGGTGCTTGTAATCCCCGCAATGATATTCAGCGAATCCAGTTTGTCGTACCTTGGCATAATCAACCTGTCGACGGGTAATTTAACCAGCGTAGGCACATTGCTTGCGGCTGCCGACCCCTATCTTTCGAGTTATCCGTACATGATGGTATTCCCCGCCGTGTTCATTTCACTTTTAATGTTGTCGTTCAACCTGTTCGGTAACGGTCTGCGCGACGCATTCAACCCGTCTTTGCGCGGTTCCGAAGACTAAGGAGAGAATATTATGGAAAAGAAATTACAAGTTAAAAATCTGACCATATCTTTCCGCACGCAGAACGGGAAAGTGCAGGCGGTACGGGATATTTCATTCGATTTATATAAAGGCGAAACGCTCGCCATAGTAGGCGAGTCGGGGTCGGGTAAGTCGGTTACTTCAAAAGCGATAATGGGCATTTCCGCCGTAAATTCTATGATCGAAAACGGCGAAATTTTATACGACGGCAAGGATCTTACAAAAATAGACGAAAGTCAGTTTTACGAACTGCGCGGCAATAAACTTGCCATGGTCTTTCAGGATCCTATGTCAAGCCTTAACCCCATAATGCGTATCGGCAAGCAACTAACCGAAGCCATGTTGCTCAAAGGCAGGGCAAATCAGCGTGAAAGCCGCAAAAATTTCAACGGCATGCTTGCCCGTCTTAAACAGTATATCATCACCGCAATCGCCGAAGGCGACGAAGAAAAAATCAAAACGATCTCGCAAAAGTGCGCCGATTTCGATAAGTTCGAGTATAAGCATCTCGAACTCGAAAACGCTTACTTTTCGGCATACGAAAGTGCGACCGAAACGTCCGACGAAATCAAAGAACTACTCTTTGAAATCTCTAAAAATGCGGTTTTGCCGTCGACTATCGTCAGGCGTATGGCAATCGTGCTTGATTCTGCTAAAAAAGCCGTTTCCCGCTATGTCGTATGGAATAACGCGGGCAGATATACGGAACTGCTTGCCGAAATTAAAGAGCTTGCAAAAACGGCTGCCGTTTCCGGTGATTTTTCGAGTTTGGTCAGCGACCTTACAGAAGCCGGCGGAATATTAGACGAAGCGATCGGCTTTACGATGCCCAACTTCTTTGCAATGGGCTATTATGTGACTTTTGCCGGAAAGCCCCTTCCCGAAATGCCCGTCGAAGAACTCAACGTGTTCTTGCGTAAGTACCTCGATGACAACTTCATGCTCGATTTTATCGACATGGCAAAAAGCGGAATTATATATTCTTTCAATCGCTCAAAAACGAACAAAAGTGCCGTTATCGGGCTTATAGACCGACTTTTGCCCGTTTTTGAAAAGAAAGAACCCGATAAAAAAGAGTGCGACGCGGCTGCAAAAGAATTAAGCGCGGCTGTAAACGATTCTATCGATACGCTTGCTTTAATAAAAGACGGCGTAGCTTATACATTCGAAAAAGCATTGAAAAACGCGCTTGCAACTTACTTCGGGACTCTCGCGGATATAAAGAAAAAAGCGTCTAAGAAAAACGCCGTTTATCTCGAAGATTGGGATGTCGAAATCGACCTTGCGAAAACCAATCTTTTATCGCTTATAACTGCTTTGAAAGAAAAATACGCAAACGATCTTAAGCAGCCCGAACCCGATTTCGAAGCGGCAACCGTCGCAATGATCGATTATTTCAAAGAGCAGGCTGCACAGGTCGTTCATAAGGTCACGCCCGCAATGGCAAAACATAAGGCGATAAAACTTATGGAAGAAGTGGGTATTCCCGAACCGCGCAAACGTTTCAAACAGTATCCGTTCGAATTTTCGGGCGGTATGCGGCAGAGAATAGTTATCGCAATCGCGCTTGCCGCCAATCCCGATATACTTATCTGCGACGAGCCGACCACCGCGCTCGACGTAACCATCCAGTCGCAGATACTCGAACTCATAAACAAATTAAAACGCGAACGAAATCTGTCGGTTATATTC
>CAKQXZ010000067.1 GCA_934292955.1 uncultured Clostridia bacterium | reverse complement strand
ATGTTCGTGACTTATTGGAACGACTTTCAGACGCCGATGCTTTATCTTCCCACACATCCGACTATATCGGAAGCGTTATATTGGATAAAGAGCAGTTCGTTTAACTACTTTGCAAAAATGCCTGTAAAAATGGCGGCACCGATGATGTTTTTAATCCCCGTACTCGTCATATTTCTTTGTTTCCATAAACGGTTACTCGGGAATTTAACGGTAGGCGGGGTAAAAGGGTAATATTTTCAGGAGAAATATGATGAAGAAAGATGTTAAAAAAAGTAGTTTGAAAAGCAAACTGAAATTGCTTATCGTAACAGGGCTTGCTATTGCGGCGATTTCTATGATAACGATAGGAATTTCAGGGATAAAAAGCGCGCAAGCCGAAGAATGGAAAGGCGACGAAATTAAGCAGACGTATGTTTTTGGCGAAACCCTTAAAGTTCCCGATTATGTTTTGAATATAAACGGAAAAGAAATTAAGGCGACTTCTGTAGTTGAATTTCCTGATGGCACGAATTATGGAGAAACAGAAGTTCGTCTATCTCAAGCCGGTGAATATGAGATCAAGTATATGGCCACGGTCGGAGATAAAATTTACGTTAAAAAATTTGATTTTAATGTGGAATACACGGCTTATAATATCGGTAGCGCGGATAGTTCCGTCGAATATGGTAAATATATCGAATTTGAATCAAATTCTTCCGGGCTAATAGTTCGTCTGGCAAGAGGCGATACGCTGTCGTTCACAAAACTTATAGATGTTTCCGATTTGATTTCGACAAACAATCTCATCGAAGGGTTCATTACTCCCGATAAGCGCGGGGTGGCGGATTTCGATAAGTTAACGGTGACGTTAACGGATGCATTCGATATGTCGAATTATGTTAATATTGATATTTTTCGTTGGAATATAACCGACTCTGCGTATGGGTTTACCTGCGTTACGGCGGCAGGGCAGGGGCAGGTCATGACCGGTTACGAACCAACGAGTGTATCGCCGGATAAACTTGAAGTAAACAATGGCAAAGGCACGCTTATTTACGCTTCATGGATTGCGCAATTCAATTCTAAGGATGGTGTTAATATTGAATGGAACGGGACTTTGTGGCCTATTCCGTCAGATAAATATACCATTTCGACCGCTTTCGATTTGTCTACCACGAGAGTGTATGCGCAAGGTAATTTCGTTTCGCAACTCAACAGTGTTGACTATTATAAGGATATATGGACAGGATTTAAAAGCGATAAAGTTCGGTTAAGCATTTCCGCTTCGGGTTATTCCGGTAGTACGGCTAATTTTTGTCTTACGAAAGTGCTTGGAATGGATATTGCCGGAAATAAGTTTATCGACGACGAAGCCCCGATTATAACAGTAAATTCAACATACGAAAAGATGCCGGAGGGGATTATCGGAAGAGAATACCCGATACCTGAAGCGACAGCGTTCGACTATTATGCGGGATATGTAGAAACAGACGTAAAAGTCTATTATAATTTTTCTTCGGCATATCCTGTGTCGGTAAGTGTGCTTAATGGCGCGTTCGTTCCTGACAAAGTCGGATATTACACTTTGATTTATACGGCAAAAGATTATTCGGGAAACAAGAGTGAAAAAAAATACGTCATACATGCCGGAGGGGATATTGCTCCGATAACGATTTCTTTGCCTCACGTTGAAACGGAAATAAAACTCGGTTATCCCATTGATTTGAAGGGCGCCGTAGTTGAAGGCGGCAGCGGAGATAAAACGGTAAAAATAACTGCGACATATGGTGATGAAACGATTGAAATATATGATGGATATAGATTTGAAAAAGCAGGTATTTGGAAGATTGTTTATACTGCAACCGATTATGTCGGAACGGTTAAAAGCAGTAAGCCGATAACGATAAATGCAGTGGCAAGCGAAGAACCGTTTTTTAATGAGTCTGTAAATTTTGCTCCGGTTTTTATCGACGGTTCCGAATATCTTTTACCTGAACTTTATTGCGATGACTACTCGTCGGGTAAACAAGAAAAGAAACGTTGTTCCGTTAAAGTTGAGTACAATAGCGGAAAAACCGAAACATATGTTTCGGGTGATACTTTTATCCCCACGGTCAAAAATAACGGAGATAAAATAAAAATAACATACTATTGCGGAAAAGAAGAGTACAATAACGGCACAACGGAAATTGCGGTTTTAAAAATTCGTAACGATCAGGAGAAAGATTGTTCAAAGTATTTTTACGGCAATGGATTTATAACAAGTTATGTAGATGATGACGGCAACGAATTTGATAAAGGCGTGCTTATTGCTATTGAAAAAGCGGCAAAAGAAGTAAAATGGACGTTTGCCAATGCTCAGATAGCCGACGTTTTTTCGGTTGAGTTCACAACTTTTGAAAAACTTACGAAATTCAGCGCCATAAAAATAACGCTTTCTGACTATGCCGATCCGAAGATTAAGGCGACTTTCCTGATGAAAATAAGTTCTGCGGGTACTACGATTTCAAATGGTAATTTTGCTCTGGAATTAAAAGATGTTTTAACAACCGGCAAAGAAGGTGTGAAAGTATCCTACAGGAATGGTAGATTTTATTACGGAAAAACCGGTGTTTTAATAAGTTGTTATGACGACGGAACGGAGTTTAAAGGTTTTCCGTCGGGGAAAGTATATCTCGATTTTGCAGTTGAAAACGCCTCCCGCGGAGCAGAATATAAAATCGATGCCATATCCGGCAATATTCTTTCTTCCGATACGGGAGATTATGCAAAGCCGACGATAAAAATTAACGGTGATTATGGCGGAAATTATGCTTTAAATGACGAATACGTCCTTTATCCGGTTACTGCCGGTGACACATTCTGCCCTAATGTTGTTGTTAAACTTTCTGTTTATGACGGCGATGGGAATATCGTTTCCGATATAAACGGCGTAAAACTTGCCAATGTGGATGCCGGTAAGGAATACGTGATAAAACTTGACAAATATGGCATATGGAATGCAAAATATACGGCTCAAAAAGAGAATTGGGCGATAGGCAGCAGGAAATTTACGGCATATATTAACGTAGTCGAACAAGAACCGCCGGTTATAACAATTAATTCCGATTTTACAAAAACTGTAAAAGTTGGCGAGGTTATTATTCTTCCCGATTTTTCGGTAACGGATAACATTACGAGTTCCGATAATCTCACGGTGACGAAGTTTATTATCGATGCCGACGGCAGATTGGTAATGCTTAACGGAGGAAGCAATTCTCTCAAAGCAAACAAAGCCGGCAAATACGTCATGTGCATAGTTGCAAACGACGAGTTCGGAAACGTGGCGACATGGTCGTATACGGTGACAGTGGAGTAAGGTGAAAAATATGAGATGTAAAAAAATATTTTCTTTATTGACGGTACTTTGTATCTCGGGCAGTATGATCTTAAATGTTGACGCATGCAAAAAAAACAATAACAAAGATGACAAAGGCGCAATTCCTTCGCCTGTTTCTACGGTTGAAACGGAGTCGGCGCATCATGTTACAAACTCTTTGCATAACGTGAATGTCGATTATGACAAACCGATCGGATCATATATCAAAAACGGGTCAACCGAGTATAAAATAGTTTCGTCGGCGCAATCGTTCGGCGCCGTAAGTCTTATTCAACGGCAAACAGTTGAAGCAACAGGCGTAAGCATCGAAGAAAGTAGCGACGGTGCCGTCGGGGATAAGTTTATATTTGTCGGCAAAGATGACAAATATAAGGAAGCGGGGTTGACTTTGCCCGAATACTCTGTTCTCGGCGTTGCAGGTTATACCATTGTTACCGTTGGCAAAAGCGTGTTTATTCAGGCTTATACCGAGCGTGGATATCAACTTGGGGCAATAGCGTTTTTGAGATGCGTTTTAGGGTATGAAATGCTGTCTGCCGATATGACTGTGTTCACGAAAACGGGCGAGCTTATTCCTTCTATGAATATAGTCGAAGCACCTGATTATGCTTATCGCATACCCAGCAATAAAATGACCTCTGCAAAAGCATATGATATGGGTTTTTCCACCGGAGAACTTATAATGAATACCGGCAGCGCAGAGGTTCATAACATCAAAGATTTTACGACTACTGCCGAAAAAAAGGCTCATCCGCTGTGGTTTTCCGATACCTTTGAGGTCGGGGCGAGCGGACAAATCAATACTCAATGGCAGCCTTGTTTTACTGCTCACGGCGATAAGACCGAGTATGAATCAATGGTTAAAACGTTTGCTGCGGCTACGATAGGTTTCATGAAGAAAAAACCAAACGTTGACAGCATAAGAATTTGCCAGAATGACGTAATAGCGGGAGAAAACGACGTGGCAAACTGTACATGCGACGCGTGTTTGGCGGCTTATGCGCATTACGGTAATACTATTGCAGGCGCGATGCTTACGTTTACTAACGACGTTGCGGATAAGGTAAATGAATATCTGGATTCCGATCAGGCGATAGCCGATGGTTTTACGTCTAATAAAGAACTTAATATAATCGTTCTTGCTTATGGCACAGCGTCAAAGGCTCCCGTACTGCGTAATGCAATCGGCGATATCGTTTTCGATGAAGCAGGCAAGGGGCAACCCGCCGATTTGTATAGGTTTATAAAAGACGATACCGGAGCAATCAGGTCGGTGTTGCAAAAGAAAGAAAACGGCGAAAACGAAAAATTGACTTGTCATAAGCGCGTGACGGTGGAGTATGCAAATACGACGGCAAATTACGTCCGTAGTTTCTATGAGGTTGAGAATCAACTTTACGCAAATACCGTCAAATCCTGGGCGGGACTTGGCGGTAAAATATATGTTTGGCTTTATCAAGTAAATTATCACATGTATTTTTATCCGTATAATAGTTTTGAATCGCTTGTTGAAAATCTTCGGTTCTTCAAAACGTATAACGCGAGTTATGTGTATAATCAGGGAACTTTTGAAAATCCAAACTGCGGAGGCTTTGCAAAGTTAAGGGAATATTTAGGTTCAAAATTTGAGTTTAATTGTAACTATAATTACGGTGAAGTGGTTGATTTCTGGTTTAAGAACTATTTTGCGGAAGCCGAACCATATATGCGCCAATATTTTAACGAACTTCAGGCAAATCAGCGAGCAAAGGAATCTAAAACAGGCGGAGGGATTCATTCCAACGCGCTTGCGGGTGAGGATATTTGGCCGCAGGGTATGATTAATCACTGGATAAAATTATTCGATAAGGCATACAAGGCGATAGAACATTATAAGGAAACAGATCCTGAAAAGTATGAAATTCTCTATAAAAACATTCTTATCGAATCGCAGTTTCCGAGATTGGTTTTATGCACAACTTATGCTTCAACCTATAACGAAACGCAGTTGAAAGTTCTTCGTAAAGAGTTTTATAAGGACTTTAACAATTTGCAAAACACAAAATTGAAAGAAGGTCAGTTAGCCGACGTTGTTTTTGCCGATTGGGATTTAGATTAATGCGAGGGGAAAGATAAAATGGTTAAAAGAAAAACAGGTATTATATTATCTCTCATATTCATTATGGTCTTATGTTCTGCCGTTTCGCTTGCCGGGTGCAAAAAAAAGAACGAATCTGATTCGAGTTCATCCGGTCCGGACTCTTCAAGAGAAAATCCCGATATAACGATTTCGCTTAATGTAACTTCGCTTGAATTGCAAAAATACGAAACTGCAGTTATTACCGCGACGGCATCTGATAATTCCGACGTGTTGTTTTCAAGTGATAACGAAACTGTTGCGACGGTGACGCAAGAAGGCATCGTTACCGCTAAAAATGCAGGAGTTTGCAATATTTCCGCAATCGCCGGAAATGCGAATGCAAAGTGCAAGGTTATGGTTTCCGAATCTCCTTACAGCGCGAGCATTAAAGGCGTAACCGAAGAAATCCGCATTGTTAACGGCGGCGAATTCAAGATGCAATTATATGCAGATTTCAACGGAAGTAAACTTGATGAAAAAATTCAATATTCGGTAGCAATTACAGAAAATGCAGCCGAAGGTGTGGCTACCGCTCAGGTTAAAGAGAACGACTTGTTGATTGTAAAAGGAGAAAAAGCAGGGATTACGTCTTTTTCTGTTTTTGCGGAAATAAGGGGTATGCTTGCTGAGAGGACTTTCACTGTAATAGTATACGCAAACGAAATCGTTATTGAACCCGAACATGACGCAGACTTTGAAAGGATTGAAGGCGCTTATAAACTTACGCTTGTTACGAAAAACGGAGAGATGGGGTATAAAGATTCGGTTGATCTGGGTTTTGCGGTGCAAGTAAACGGAAATAAGCAAGAAGACGCAATAATCGAATTTGATATTAATGCGGATTACAATGCGGATTTTGATAACTCTAAAGTCGATATTACGGGTGATGCCGAGAATGGTTATACTGTTAAAGCAAAGGCTCGGGGACGCACTGTTCTTGTCGGCAAGTATGTTATAGGTAACGAGAACGTATTCGTAAAAGTAAATCTTGAGGTAATATTACCCGAAAAAGAATTAACGGATAAGTTATTGTTAGGAAAAGAGAACGGTGTGTTCACCGCGCCTACCGGAATCGAGGGCTCTCTTGAAGAAATAACCTTAAGCGGCATTACGGTTTCTGTCAGTACAGACGGTAATAAAGCCTTTTTGAATAAAGAACTTATACCTGACGGCGGAAACGAAAAGTGTCTTGCGGACATGGTTATATACACGGACGAGTATAAATATAACGCAACCGCCGAAATATGCACAAAAATACTCACTGAGGCAACAGACTTTGACGCATTTAAAATGGAGGAAGGCGACTATAAGGCATTTACCGGGTATTACGTTCTTACGCAAGATATAGATTTTGCAGATTACGGTTTATGTACTGCGAGAATGGATGAAGATATTCCTTACAATACCGGTACGGGGTTTAAGGGTGTTCTTGACGGAAATGGTCATAAAATGAAAAACCTTACACTCGGAAAAGGCGGAATATTCGGACATATCGGTAGCGGCGCCGTTATAAAAAACATCGTTTTTGATAACGTATATTACACTAACCGGAGCAGAGTCGCTTTGCTTGCCTCTACTATAAGAGATGCCGACTTAATCGATATTACCGTCAATGTAAGTCGGTATGACGTGCAGGAAGAAGAGTCGGCTCCTACCGGTTCATGGGTAATAAAGTACGATGTCGGTTTACTGTCTTCAAGATTTTTAATGGAAAGCCGGCTTAAAAACGTATCGATAAACGCCGCAGGTCATACGATTATAAACATTTTCGGCCACAGGTGTTCATCAAATGAATTTGTCGGCGTGAATATAATCGCGAAGTCGTATAAAATTATAGGGTGCAACAGTGATAACGCAAAACCTGAAACAGAAATCAAAAGTTTACCTACAGGCGTAACTTTTACTGCTAAATAATTATAAATACATATAATGCTGAAAGTACAAACAAACATTTGCAGAAGCGCCGTTAATATTAACGGCATATGGAGATTCAAAACGGTCGACGACGGGTTTTTACCCGTCGAGCCGTTAAAAGATTACAGGCTTATGCCGGTTCCGGCAAGCATGAATGATGTTGTTACCGAAATCGATTTGCGTGAGTATGTCGGTAAAGTCGCATATGAAACTCAATTTTCATGTCCTCTCGAAAAAGACAGAGAATATCGTTTGCGTATAGGCGCGACAAGTCATAAATGCAGAGTTTATTTGAACGGCGTGTATATAGGCGGAAGCGATGCGGCTTTTTTACCCATTGATTTACTTTTACCTGCACTTAAGGAAGTAAACAGGCTTACGGTTGTTATAGATAACAGGCTTGATTATCACACTTTGCCGTCCGGCAGACTTGTAAACGGTAACGATTTGTTTGTTTACGATCGTTTGGGCAAATATCCCGTTTCCGGCGATGAAAAATTATTCGGAAAAGAGAAGCAAATCATAAATCATGATTTCTACAATTATACCGGTATTCATCGTGATGTATATATATATTCGTTACCTCAAAAACATATTGATGATATAATAATAAAAACCGTTGCAGAAGATGATTATCATGCGGTTTCGGTTGAACTGAAAGGCGACGAAACAAAAGCGGTATATTCCGTTACGGATGAAAACGGTAACACGGTGGCTACGAGTGAAACGGGTGAACTCTATATAGAAAATCCGCATTTGTGGCAAATCAGAAACGCATATCTTTATACCCTTACGGTACGCACGGCAACGGACTGCTATCATGAGAAATTCGGAATAAGAAAAATATCTTTTGATGATAAATGTTTGTATGTCAACGACAGCCCGGTTTATCTTAAAGGGTTCGGAATGCATGAGGATTTTCCGATTATAGGAAAGGGGAATAATTCTGCCGTCAATATAAGAGATTTCGAACTTCTCAAATGGATAAACGCTAATTGTTTCAGAACAAGTCATTATCCGTATGCCGAAGAAATCATGGATCTCGCGGATGAATACGGATTGCTCGTCGTTGACGAGGTTCCCGCTGTGGGATGCAATAATTGGCCCGACTATACATATGGCGAAAACAGGCTTGACGATATTACGCTTGCGTTGCATAAAGAATCGCTCGGGCTTATGTTGGAGCGAGATAAAAACCATCCGTGTCTGGCAATGGTAAGCGTTGCTAATGAAGCCGCAACCTATGAGGATACAGGCAAGGAATACTTTTCAAAAGTTATCGAATACGTTCGCTCCCTTACCGATTTACCTGTTACGATTGCAGAACTTACGCGCGCTTGCGAAGGTAATAAGGTCGGCGATCTTGTTGATTTTATCGGGCTTAACCGTTACTTCGGTTGGTATGACGAAATAGGTAATATTAAAGCCGCAGAACCGCTTTTGAAACGAGATTTAGAAGCGTATTACGAGCAATTTAAGAAACCTATTATTATGTTTGAATTCGGAGCAGAAGCGATAGAGGGGATGCATTCTTTGCCTTCGGTTGCTTTTTCCGAAGAATACCAGACGGATTTCTTAAGGGAATATTGCAGAATATTCGACGAATTGCCTTATGTTCAGGGCGAGTTGGTCTGGAATTTTGCCGACTTTATGACAAAGCAAGGTACAATCCGGGTAAACGGAAACCGTAAAGGCGTATTTACAAGAGAAAGACAACCTAAATCGGCTGCTTTTTATCTGAAAGAACGTTGGCAAAATAAAACAGAAAAATGATCAAACGGCGCGGCAAACGATTCGCTGCGCCGTTTTGGCAATTAAAAGGTGATAGATGGTTAACAACATGAATAGTAAAAGACTGTATTTCAAATCTCCGCTTATCGGAAACAGATATTCCGAAAATTTTGAATTGCCTGATTTTTTAAGGAAAGACGGGAAGTTTTCGCGTGAAAAAACTTTGAATAAAATCGTTCGGGAGGAATACGGAGAAATTGACGAAAGCGGCGTTGAAATAAGCGTTAAAGATGTTACTGATGAGAAATTCGACATAGAATACGGCTATTCCTTTTGTGGAAAATCTAAACATACCGCGCTTGAATTCAGAGTGACGAAAAATGAAAAAAGCGCAGCGTTTGTCGCGGATTTATTTGTCCCCACACACGTAAAAAGCCCCGATTACGTCGTGCAAATTGATTTTATGAAAAATTTACCCGCAAAATATTGTCCGGTAGAAGAACTTATGGATGGTAAAATTGCTGTTGCGCATCTGTATTATGAAGAAATATCTACCGATGACGGCGATTTTTTAAACGGAATCGCGTCTGTTTTGGTTAACAGAAGCGACGAATTTTCCGCGGGTAAACTTTCGCTATGGGCATATGCTGCAAAAATAGTCGGAGAGTATCTTTTAAAAGAAACGTACACTGTCAAAGAAAAATTGTATGTTGCAGGACATTCGCGCCTTGGCAAAACGGCTCTTCTTGCAGCTGCGAAATACAGTATATTTGCCGGCTGTATGGTGAATTGTTCAGGATGTTCGGGCGCGGCAATTTCTCGCGAGAAACATGGTGAAACAATTAAAGATATAGTGGATGTTTTTCCGTTTTGGTTCACTCCGAATTATAAAAAATACGCGGAAAAGGAAGACGAAATGCCTTTCGATCAGCATTATTTGATGGCTTCGGTTGCGCCGAGAAAGGTTTTCATCGTTGCTGCGAGCGAGGACGATTGGGCTGATACCGATGCGCAATATTTATGCGCCGAAGCAGCGAGCGCGGCATATAAAGATTTCGGACTGACCGGACTTTGCGAGCGCGAAAAAATGCTTGAAATCGGAGAAAAAAATATCGGTGGAGAGATATCTTTTTTTGTTCGTGAAGGCGTTCATTTTTTCAGTCGCGAAGACTGGGCGTTTTATCTCGAGTGCCTTCAAGCCTGATTTCGTTCAGGTAAATATTATTTCAAATGAAAATAACTAAATAAAAACAGTTGTGCTAACACAACGAATCAACTGTAGTTGATTGGTTTTAATGGAAATAGACGTGTAGCTATTTCGTACTGTATAGCCATCTTTGTAGTACGAAAAAGCTACAAAACATAAAAAGCACAAGATTTGAGTGTTTCTGTTAGGGATTATAAGAAAACAAAAAATATTTTAATGGGAACACCTGCAAGTGCATCTTGAAAGACAAAACTCGAAGTTATTACGGCTTCGAGTTTTTCTTATATAAACGAAGTGATAAGAAACTAATGATCGTTCAATTGTATTGACAGCATAAGAAAATTATGCTATAATATGTTATACAAAGCAATAAGGAGTTAGTGTTATGACTTTCGCTGAAAAGGTTAAATATGTAAGGGGTAAATTGTTGCTAAGTCAAGAAGATTTGGCAAAGCAAGTAGGGGTATCTTTTGCGACGGTCAATCGTTGGGAAAAAGGCGTTGAACCACAATTTTTAACGCAAATGCGATTTGAAAAGTTTTGCAATGAACGCGGTATAAATTTTGAGGAGGGGAATAATGCCTGAACACGGAAAGTTTAATGAAGCAACAAGAGTTCAGATGCCTGCGTTAGTGCATTTGACAAGGCTTGGATACAACTATTATGGCAAGATTTCCGAAGAGTCCGTCGGTAAGGTTTATGACGGAGATACGAATATTTTGCTTGAATTTTTTAAGAGTCATTTTGAAAGACTTAATCCCGACCATGCAGGAGAGTATGAACAGGTTTTACACGATATAAAGCAAGAACTCGATTACGATGATTTGGGACGTTCTTTTTATAAACGTTTAACAAGCGTATCGCCAATCAAATTGATTGATTTTGATAC
>CAKQXZ010000066.1 GCA_934292955.1 uncultured Clostridia bacterium | reverse complement strand
CTTTTGTAATTTTATCACGCTCGTCAACATCAAACTCTTTTCTTGCTTTTTTATTTCTATCTAAATAAACAGAAATATGCTTTAAGTAGTTATATGTTTCTTCATTGAGAATCAATTGATTCGCATTACACAACTTAATCTGAATACCACTTTTTCCCCTAAGCCAAACATATGCGCCGTTAATTGAAAGCAAAGAATTTATTTTGATTTTTTCTATTAAAATACGCGGATTTTTAAGTTCTGCGTTTTTAACCAAAAACTCAAGTACTTTCTCTTTTCCGAGTTTATCGATATAAATCGGAATTGCTTCAATCGAAATTTTGCGTTCGCCCTTTTTACCGTCGCTTTGAACAAGCGAAAAATATGCCGTGGTCGCGCTGTCGTATCCGCCGTATTTTGAAGTATCTGCTATTGCGCCGTTTGCCTTAAGCGGAATAAGTTTATCGTTTGCGCCTTTGGTTTTTATGGTGGCATTAAACAGCCCGCCATGCCCCATTGACGTAAACCTTACCACACGGCAGTCGTTTTTAAGAGCAATTTCTCTTACGCGCGATTTATACGACGGTTTCCATGCGCCTTTAACTTCGTAAGCAAACGGGTCTTTAACGGTATACGATTCGTTTTGGTGTTCGGTAAAAAACCATTTTGCGTTGCGATTGAACTTTACAAAATATGTGTTGCCCACAACGATATTAAGGTAGGCGTCCTTTGCGTGGTGCAGATCGTTGACTTCGCGCACTTTTTTAACTTTAAGAACTTCTTCCTTAAAGTCGGAAACGTTACGTGCTTTTGAATAAACTATATCGCTTTCGGAAAAAAGTTTTTTAAGAATCTGCGCTATAGCCTTTGTGCTTTGGCGTGTTTCGACCAGCTGACGGTTTACAAAATCAGACATTTCGTCTATAGTAAGCGGCGTACTTCTTGTCAGCCTGTCAAATTTCTTTTCGGACATCAGCCCACCATCTTTAAGTTCCAGCCAGAAACCATACATTTGAGACCTGATCTCGTCTTTTACGGGGTAGATATCTTTCTTTTGCTGGTTTTCAGTCTTATAAGCAAGCACGCGGTTATCCAAACTGTCGTCTTTTATTTTAGACTGCGGATAGATATGGTCTATATCCACAACGTTCGTATTAAATACGTCCTGAATGTTAATCGGCTTACCCGAATACGCGCTTCTGCCCTTTTGCAGATAATAAAGCAAAAGTTTATCGCTTGAAAATCTGATTTCGGGAGTGGATTCGATTTCGTCCATCCATTCGCGGCTTTCGTCTTTTATGCTCTTGTATAGATCGATAATACGCTGTCTGCGCGAAACGGGCGGCTTGCCTTTTTTATTCTCTTCTTCGCCGCGCGCCATTTCTATAAACACGCGCGACGGCGCGTCGCCGCGAACTTTTTCTATTTCTTTTGCGATACAGACCGTCCGCCATATAGCGCGTTTTACCGACGGCGAACAGTACAAATCTTCGACGGTAGAATACGTAATTTTATCATCAGAGCGGCAACCCGCGTTATGTAATGCCACAGCATTTATGAACCCGTAGTTATTTGAAAGCAGTTCCATAAGATTAAGCCCGCTTTCATCCATCGCGCCGAGAATGTTTTTCGGTTCTCCGTTTTCGTTCGTTATAAGTTCTCCGTCCGGCGTGCATTCGTATAAACCTTTCAAAAACTTTTCGGAAAGTCTTCCCCAGCCGCTGCAGTTAAAATCTTTTATACTCTTGATTAAGTCATCGCTAAGCTTAAGTTCGCGTTTAATTCTTTCGGCTACGCGGTTCTTATCGCCCATAACGGTGAGCCAAAGAATAATTTTTTCGCAAATATCTTCGTTGTAATCTTCGCCGAACACTCTACGCATAAAAACGTAGGAAGACAGCGAATTTTTGAAATCGCTTTCAAGCCCGCCGAAATTCTCTTTTTTGCCTTCGTCTTTCTCGATATATCCCAGCCGTTCGAGATATTTTGCAACCTTGCCTATTGTAATTTTCTTTTCTTTTTCGGCATATTCTATAATCGCCTTTCTGCCCGAATAATCAAGCCGCTTGCCTTTGAACGTAAGGTTATTGAGTTCGTTAAGAAAGGCAAAACGCTGATAGCATATGGACGCTTTGGGCAATACGTCTTCGCCTGAAAGATAGGTGCATTTATTGGTCATCCGCTGAATAAATTCGTTTTCGGACGCGTTTTCGTCTACTATGGACGAGAAATTCCACGGCGTGATTTTTTGTTTTTCGATTCCGTCGTACTTTTTAACCCATGCAAAGCCCGAGGACTTGTGCGCGTCGTTAAGCGGACCTACATAATACGGCACGCGGAAAGTCAAAAGCATTTTAATTTTATCGGCAACGGTATAACCGTCTTGCATGTCGGCTAAGAACGGGAAGTTTTCCGCCGCGTTTTTCAATATGATATCGAGTTCAGCTTTGTGAATCTGATAGGGAATCACTCCGTTTGCGCCCGTTCTCAGTTTTTGCAGGAAAGTGCCGTCTTCTATTTTTTTGAGTATTTCGGGATCGGTCACTTTCAGATTGGTTTTAAGATATTTATAAAACTCGTCCTTGGTCGACTTTTTGAACCGCTTTTTACCGCACAGCCCGACGTAAGCGGCATAATTTACGGTTTTGCCGTCGTTAAGATGAAAAACTTCCTTTTTTCGTTCGGGGCAATTCTGCTCAACGTACGCTTTTAATAATTCAAGGTCTTTTTTGTGTGCGGCGTACTTTTCGACCATCGCTTCCGAAAGATATCTGTGCCCGCCGAGTATTTCGGTCAGTACCGCCCAGTCATAAACCTTTTTCACGTTGCACAGCAAAGAATATTCGTCTTCCTGCAAACCTTCTCTGAATTTTTCTTCGGTAAAATCGGCGTCGTCAAAACAAAAATCTTTTACTTCGGGATCTTCGTCAAGATTGAAAAAATCCTTAAAATTCGTCTTTTTGCCGATAAACGCCTTAATTATGGCTATATTCTGTTTATCTTTCGCGCCGACCGAAAGCAACTCTCGCAGGCGTTTTTCTTTATCGTTTTTACTTGTTTTTTTATCTGAAAGCAGCGTTAACGCGTCGTCGAGTTTTTCAATATTGTCGAAAGGCTGTCCGTCCGTTTCGGAAAGTATAGTGTTAATCTCGCAGAAAGCGTTTTTAACGTTATTTCTGTCTTCGGCGGCAATGGTCTGCCCTTCGAACAGAAAATGTCCGCGGCTTTTGATTATGTGATGCACCGCAAGATATAAAAGCCTGACGTCGGTTATCTTTTTTGCGCTTTCAGCATTGAGAAACGCCGCCCGCAAATGATAAATCGTCGGATATTGCTTGTTGTATTCTTTATCGGTAAATCCGTCGTCGTTAAAAAGCGTATATTTTCCGCCGACAGTTTTGTCTTCGACGTTAAGTTTACTTTCCGCAAGTCTTCTGAAAAAAGAAAAATCTATGCGCGCTATCTTTTCGGAAAAGAGTTCCTGCAATAAATCGATACGCTGACGAGTTCTCGCCGCGCGCCGTCTTGCCGTACGGAACGCACGTCTGTTAACAGCCGTTTCAGCCGCGTCAAACAAATAAACGCCCCAAAAATCACGCCCGCGTTCGCGGAGCAGTTCGTAATTTTCGTCGGTTACAGCCCAACCTATAGAATCGGTGCCTACGTCTAAGCCGATATAGTAGCTTTTTAATTCGCGAGCAACTTTTTTCTCTTTTTCCATTGACATTCCCCTTCGTTTGTTTTATAATACAGGTGCTTAAAGGGTTTGACTACCGTTTAAGATTACACCATAAGGTTCAAATAAAATTTTTTCACATCGCCGCGAAAGCGGTCGCACGCGCTGCGTGCCTTAATACTCGCCTTCGGCGGGTTTTTTGTTTTGCAGGGATTCCATTCCTTATCACTAATTACCGAAAAGGCGACTTTTTTATTTGCTTAACAGCGCGTTATAAAATCGCCGTAGTTTTATCCGAATGTATTATATCACATTTTATGCGGACTTTCAATACGTTTCCTGAAATTATTTTTCGCTGTTTACGCAAGCGGCATAACACAAAAATAACGGCGATAAAACAGAACGATAAAGGCTCGTTTTTATGAACGGCACTTAGACGGTATAAAAAAGTCGAATATACCAAACCCGCCGAACCTGCCCGAAAACGACAAAAAACGATATTACGGCGGCGATGCGGAAGAAAAAACGGACGAAAAGTCTTATAAACTATTTACATATTGAAAAAAATGCGTTATAATGATAGTTAGGTGCATTCGAATATTTGCACTGCTACGCCCGAATTTCGGGCGACATTCGTTATAATCGTAGGTCGTCCTACCGATTACAGGAGAAAACCAATGGGACTTATAAGATATATTCTTGAAGCGGACTCGAGACGCAGTTTGCGCAAAATAAGCGCAATGGCGGATAAGATAATGGCTCTCAGCCCCAAGTACGAGAAGATGAGCGACGAAGAATTGCGCTCTCAGACCGACTTGCTTAAAGAGCGTTATAAAAACGGCGAAACGCTTGACAGTTTGCTGTTCGATGCGTTTGCAGTCGTAAGAGAAGCGTCGTACCGCGTTCTTAACATGCGCCATTACAAGGTTCAGTTAATGGGCGGTATCTGCGTGCATCAGGGGCGCGTTGCCGAACTTAAAACAGGTGAAGGTAAAACGCTTATGGCAACCCTTCCCGCATACCTTAACGCGCTGACCGGCAAAGGCGTGCATATCGTTACCGTAAACGATTACCTTGCAAAACGTGACGCCGAGTGGATGGGCAAAGTTCACAGATTTTTGGGTCTTACCGTAGGCGTAAACGTTCATGACATGGATGACGACGCAAAGCGCAAAGCCTATGCGTGCGATATTACCTACGGAACCAACAACGAGTTTGGTTTCGACTACCTGCGCGATAACCTTAAGGTTAAACTTTCGCAGATGGTTCAGCGCGGGCTCGAGTTTGCAATCGTCGACGAAGTAGACTCCATTCTTATCGACGAAGCGAGAACGCCGCTTATCATTTCGGGTCGCGGCAATAAGTCGTCCGAAATGTACTTAAGCGCGGATAAATTCGTAAGAACGCTCAAACTCGACGAAGATTTCGAAATAGACGTTAAAGAAAAAACCGTTCAGATTACGGAAAGCGGTTCTAAAAAAGCAGAAGCGTTCTTCGGCGTGGAAAACATTGCCGACATTCAGAACGCCGAACTCAACCACCACATTCAGCAAGCGCTCAAAGCACACTACATTTTCAAACGCGATAACGACTATATCGTACAGGATAACGAAATTATAATCGTCGACGAGTTCACCGGCCGACTGATGATCGGGCGCAGATACTCCGAAGGTTTGCATCAGGCAATCGAAGCAAAAGAAAGAGTTGTTATCCGCAACGAAAACCAGACTCAGGCGACTATTACTTTCCAGAACTACTTCCGCCTTTACAAGAAACTTTCGGGTATGACGGGTACCGCAAAGACCGAAGAAGAAGAATTCAAGACCATTTACGGGCTTGACGTTCTTGAAATCCCCACCAACCGCCCGATGATAAGAAAGGACAGACCCGACGTGGTTTATTCGACCAATAAGGGCAAAATCCGCGCTATAATCGACGATATCGTCAGAGTACACGAAAAAGGTCAACCGGTGCTTGTAGGTACCATTACGGTTGAAAAATCGGAAGAAATCTCGCGCGAACTGCTTAAACGCAGAGTCCGCCACCAGATACTTAACGCGAAGAACCACCGTCGCGAAGCGGAAATCATTGCGCAGGCGGGCAAACTCGGCGCGGTTACGATCGCAACCAACATGGCAGGTCGTGGTACCGATATTCTGCTCGGCGGCAACCCCGAATACCTTGCCAAACAAGACTTAAGAAACCGCGGTTACGACGAAGACACCATCGAACTTGCTACTTCTTACATTCAGAACATTCCCGCGGATATCGAAGAAGTGCGTACTTTGTACCGCGAACTTCTCGCTCAGCATTCGGTTATAACCGACGAAGAAAAGAAAAAAGTCACAGAACTCGGCGGACTGTATATTTTAGGTACCGAACGCCACGAATCGCGCCGTATAGATAACCAGTTGCGCGGTCGTGCCGGTCGTCAGGGCGACCCCGGCGAATCGAGATTCTACATTTCGCTCGAAGACGATCTTGCTCAGCGTTTCGGCGGCGAAAGACTGCAGCGTATTTACTCGATGTTCAAAGTAGACGAAAACACGCCTATCGAAGCAAAAATGCTTTCGCGCAGTATCGAAAACGCTCAGCGTACCATAGAAGGCAAAAACTTCGGCATAAGAAAACACATACTCGGCTACGACGACGTTATGAACCGTCAGCGTATGGTTATATACGAAGAAAGAATGAAAGTTCTGCGCGGCGAAAACGTTCATCAGGACATTCTGAACCTTATCCCCGACTATGTGACCAATCTTGTTAACGAAACGGTTAACGCTTCAGACGACCCGACCAAGTGGGACGAAGAAATTCTTAACAAACGCCTTGAAGAACGCGTCCTGCCCGTCGGCACGAATTTCGTCACGCGCGAAAAACTTATGAACTGGGATTATAAATATTTCATAAATAAGTTGATCGAAAAGGTTATCGAGTGCTACGAAGAAAAGATTGAAAACTACAAAGAAAAAGGCATCGACTACCACGAAGTGGAAAGAATTATTCTTTTAAGAAACGTAGACACCAAGTGGATAGAACATATCGACGCGATGGACAAACTGAAACGCGGAATCTCTCTGCGTGCGTACGGCAACGAAGACCCGCTGATTTCTTACAAGAAAGAAGGTCTTGAAATGTTCGAAGAACTCACCGCAAGCATTCAGGAAGACACCGTTAAATACCTGCTTAAGATCGAAGTGGAAAAAGTTCAGCGTCAGGAACCGCGTCGCACCGCTCCCGAAAACTATGTGGCGCAGGGCGGCAGCCTTAATGCCGAACAGCGCACGGTCGTAAAAACTTCCGCTCCCGGAAGAAACGATCCCTGCCCTTGCGGAAGCGGTAAAAAATATAAAAACTGCTGCGGTAAAAACGCGTAAATGTCAACACAACAAAATAACGCCTGTCGATTTATCGGCTGGCGTTTTTATTTGGCTATACGGCTGTATAATCGAAAGATTAAGGCTGCTTTATATAATATTTACACCGTTTTTATATCGATAATCGACTTATAGCCCGACTTTTATACTTTTACGGAAAAACTCCCGTTTCAAAGAAGAAACGGGAGTTTTTTGCGATTAAAAATTATTCCATCGGATGAAAATCCATTGTGTAAACTGATTATTCCTGACCTTTAAGGGCTTCGACCATATCGATTTTTTTGTTCTTGTTGGCAATCAGCGCGCCTACAAGAAGCGACATACCTACCGTCAGCACGGCGGTTATGACGTAAGAGAAGAAACCGACCGAAACGCTCATTTCATACTCGGAAGCAAGCGTTTTAATAAGCGTAGAAAGGGTAAGCACGCCTAAAGGAATACCTATTATTATACCGATTACGGAGAGCGCAAGGTTCTGCCCCGCAAGCAGTCTGCCGATCTTTTTATCGCGGAAACCTACGACTTTAAGAGTTGCCATTTCGCGATAACGTTCGGTGTAACTCATCGTGCCGAGATTGTAAAGAACAATAACGCCGAGAAGCAACGCTCCGCCGACAAGCAGATAAATCATCATGTTCATAATGGAAAGGAAGGATTCGAACGAGTCCATAATCATTTGTTTGGACTGAACCGATTTGATAACGCTTGTCTGCTCTACGTTTTCTTTTGCGGTATCGGTATAAACCGAGTCTATCGTGTATTTTATGCCGAGGGTTTTGGCATACGCTTCGGAAATAACGATATTTTCGGACGTACTGCGGAAAACGCCCGCAATCTTCAGATTGTATTCGTCGTCGGTGCCGAAAGGACTTACCGTTAACATGTCGCCCTTTTTAAGATTGAATTTTTCGGCTATTCGCATACAGACGTACGCGCCGTCGTCGGCGATATCGATTTTACGGGTATCTTCGCCCATAATGCGGATTTTGTCGTGCGTAATGTTGTAAATATCGAGCGAAACGGTTTTTTCCTGCGCCTGAACGCTGACAGAACCGCCGAAATCGCCGTTATATTTCGTAATAATTTCGTCTTTCTGCTCGTCGGTTGCCGTTTCGGAAAAGTAAATGCGCGACGAGTAATTAAGCCCGTTGTCGTAGTACATTTCCAAAAACGAATTCATTGTATCTTTCATACCGAAAGACGCAAGGATCAGAATCGTGCAGCCGATAATTCCGATAAGGCTCATTGCCGTTCTCGATTTATGGCGCACTATATCGCGCATATTCCAGCGCGTGCCGAACGACAGTTTGTGGAAAAACTTCGTGCGCTCTATAAGCATGGGCTTCATCTTTTTCGGCGTGTACGGACGGAGCGAATCGGCAGCCGTGCCAGCAAGCATTTTTCTTACCGACAGATAGCCCGTAAGCGTAAGCAGCGCGATTATCAGAATTATCGCTACCGTGCAGAACCAGGGGAATACGAGTTTCCACTGCGGCAGATCGAGATATGTACCCATCGTGCCGTCGGGGTTCATAATCATCCAGGCGACAAAGTAGCCCATCGCTATGCCTAAGGCGGAACCTGCCACCGCTACGAAAAACGCAAACGACGTGTAATGAAGAGCGATTTTGCTATCGTGAAAGCCGAGCGCTTTAAGCGTGCCGATCTGAGTTTTTTCTTTTGCGGTCAGACGGTGCATTGTGGTTATCATCGTAAGCAGACCGATTAAAAGGAACAACGCCGGCAGAATGCTGCCCATAGACTTACCTTCGTCTACTTCACCTTCGGCTTCGGAATAAGAAATCGTTTCTTCCTTGGTAAGAACTATCGTTGTTTTTCCGAACGCCGCGTTGACTTTTTCTATAAAATCGTCTCTTTCGAGATCGGAAATAACGTTTATCTGCGGATAATAGCCGATACCAATCGCAGATTCGTAAAGCTTGGGCGAAATGTATGCAAAGCCGTGAGTTGCGAAATCGGGCATTAACTGAGTGGCATCGCGCACGCAGATCATCTGCTCGCCCGTTTTTATAAGCCCTTTTACCTTGCCCGAAATCTCTATGCTTTTATATACAAGCGAAATGGGATCGCCGACCTTAAAATCGTTCTTTGCCGCGTATTGATCGGAAAGCCATACGCCGTCCGCACTGTCTTTATCGTACCCGTCGCCGCTTATTAAAATAAAGGACGAAACGTCGAAATTGGTAGTTATCGCAAGGGCTACGCTGTCGCCGTCTTTGTCTTTTACGTCGACGTTTACGGACAAATATTTTGCAGCCGCTTTAACGCCGTCGATCGCGGCAATTTTTTCAAGGTCTTCGTTCGTATAACCTTTTTCGTTTACCAGTCTGTAATCGGCAAAATTGCTTTCTTCCAGAAAAGAAAACATATTATACTCGATACTCTTCCATTCCATGTTGAAGCCGACGAACATTCCCACGCCGAGCATTACCGTTAAAATCATGGAAATAAATTGCGCCTTGTACTGAAGCGCGGTACGAAACATTTTTTTAACTAACATAACCGCACCCTATTACCAGTCGATATCGTCTGCCGAAGCGGGATTTGCCTGATTCTCAGCCGAAACGACCTTGCCGTTTTTAACGCGTACGACAACGTCAGCCATTTTTGCAATGTTCTGATTGTGCGTTACTATTACGATGGTCTTTCCGTAATCGCGCGCCATTTTTAGAAGAAGTTTAAGAACAAGAACGCCCGTCGTAGAGTCAAGAGCGCCCGTCGGTTCGTCGCAAAGAAGAATCTCGGGATTTTTGGCAAGCGCGCGGGCAATGGAAACCCTTTGCTGCTCGCCGCCCGACAGTTCGGACGGGAAGTTGCGCGCGTGGTCTTTTAGCCCTACTTCTTCGAGCATTTTTGTTGCCGAAAGCGGGTTTTTGGATATTTCTTTTACGAGCGTGACGTTTTCGTGTACGGTCAGCGTGGGGATCAGGTTGTAAAACTGAAATACAAACCCGACCGTTTCTGCACGGTAGTCCGCAAGCTCGTTTTTAGAAAGAGTGGAAATATCCTTTCCGCAAACGGTTATCGTACCCGACGTGGGGCTGTCAAGCCCGCCGAGCAGGTTGAGCAACGTGCTTTTGCCCGCACCGGAAGGACCTAATATTACAACGAATTTTCCTTCTTCAAGAGTAAGATTTACTCCGTCAAGCGCCTTCAGTTCGTGATCGCCGCTCGAATACACGCGGCTTACGTTCTTAAATTCTACAATTGCCATTATCTATCTCCGTTTGTTGATTTTTCATTCGTAAAGGATTACAAAAGACCGAATAATTATTTTCTTTACCGGTTAAACAACACCCTTACTTAATGGAATTTTTAATTTTTCTTTTTGACAGTCTGCGTAAGTATGAAAGGCATACGCTCTTAACCATAGAACTTATGCAAATTATACCCGCCGCAACCGCCACAGATATGATTATTTTCATAATATCTCCGCCTGTTAAATCTTTTATTTTTCCGAACGCAATCGTTTGCCATTATTCGCGGTCATTGCGCACGGAATTATTTTGTGTTTATAAAAATGTAAAGTATTCTGACGTTTTTTTGATTATTTACGTCGTCGCTTATTCGTTGATTATTTACGACCGAATAAGCCGCCGAACAGCCCTTTCTTTTCGTAATCTTCGGTTTCGACCGACAGCACTTTATAGCCCGTTTTTTCTATTACCGAGCGCAAAACGTCTTCGTCGAGTTCGTCTTCGGAAATAATAACCGTTTCGTTTTTTACATGAGAAGATTTTACGCTTTTAATGCGGAAACCCGCTCTTATGCAGTCGTTTATGTGGCTTTCGCACATTCCGCACATCATTCCGTCTATTTTTAACGTAGTCTTTTTCATTTTTTCTCCTTTCTCTCTTCCGCCAGCCCGCCTTTACAATATCTGTAATCGCACAGTTAGCAACTGCTAACTATAAGCGGAATAAAAAAACCTTTATAAGGTTTTGTTTACGACAGAAGCAAGGGCGACATTCAATGCTTCAGGCACTGCTCTATCCCTTAACCACAGCACATTATATCATTGCTCTTTTCAAAAATCAAGCAGTTAGCATACTCTAACCAAATATTTTTTAATTTTTTATTTGATAGAAATTCTCATACGCTGTCGTAGGTATATATTGTTGAAATATATCGAAAGTCAAAAAAATTATAAATTCGTTAAAAGCGCAGAGAAATACTTGAAAAACTTATCGACATATGATAAAATGTAAAGGCTGAAACGGCTTGGGGGTATAGCTCAGTTGGTAGAGCGCTTGAATGGCATTCAAGAGGTCGCCGGTTCGATCCCGACTATCTCCACC
>CAKQXZ010000065.1 GCA_934292955.1 uncultured Clostridia bacterium | reverse complement strand
GCTCAGGTGGTCGTTATTAAATAAAGCGTAAAAAATTTCAAAAAAATACATTTAAAGGAGATTATAGATTATGAGCAAAATTATCGGTATCGATTTAGGAACAACTAACTCTTGCGTAGCGGTTATGGAAGGCGGCGAACCCGTTGTTATTGCAAACGCCGAAGGTTCGAGAACAACTCCGTCGGTCGTAGCGTTTCAGAAAGACGGCGAAAGACTGGTCGGTCAGGTAGCAAAACGTCAGGCGGTTGCTAACCCCGAAAGAACCGTAGTTTCCATTAAGAGACATATGGGTTCCGATTATAAAGTAAAAATTGACGATAAGGAATATTCGCCGCAGGAAATCTCGGCAATGATCCTTTCTAAACTTAAAAAAGACGCGGAAGCGTATCTCGGCGAAACGGTTAAAGACGCCGTTATTACTTGCCCTGCATACTTCTCCGACAGTCAGCGTCAGGCGACCAAAGATGCGGGCAGAATAGCCGGTCTTAACGTTCTTCGTGTTATAAACGAACCTACGGCAGCTGCTCTTGCTTACGGTCTCGATAAAGATAAATCTTCGCACAAAGTCATCATTTACGATTTGGGCGGCGGCACGTTCGACGTTTCCATTCTCGATATAGGCGACGGCGTATTCGAAGTTCTTGCTACCAACGGTAACTGCATGCTCGGCGGCGACGACTTCGATAAGAAGATCATCGACTGGATGGTTTCCGAATTCAAAGCTTCGCAGGGCGTGGATCTTTCTAACGATAAGATGGCTATGCAGAGACTTAAAGAAGCCGCAGAAAAGGCTAAGATCGAACTTTCCGGTATGTCTTCGACTTCCATCAGCCTGCCGTTCATTACGGCTGACGCAACAGGTCCTAAGCACCTGGAAATGACTCTTACCAGACAGAAATTCGATGCGATGACTGCAGATCTCGTCAACATGACGCTTGATCCGCTTAAAAAAGCAATGGCAGACGCGGGACTTAATTATTCGCAGATAGATAAAGTAATTCTCGTCGGCGGCTCGACTCGTATTCCCGCAGTAGTGGAAGCGGTTAAGAAAGCGACCGGCAAAGAACCGTTCAAAGGCATTAACCCCGACGAATGCGTTGCTATCGGCGCGGCTATTCAGGGCGGCGTTCTTTCCGGCGAAGTCAAAGACGTTCTGCTTCTCGACGTTATGCCGCTTAGCTTGGGTATCGAAACTCTCGGCGGCGTATTCACAAGACTTATCGACAGAAATACGACCATTCCTGCAAAGAAATCGCAGGTATTCTCTACGGCTGCCGACAATCAGACCGAAGTTACCATTCACGTTCTTCAGGGTGAAAGACAGTTTGCTAAAGACAACAAGACGCTCGGCAGTTTCAACCTTGTAGGCATTGCACCCGCTCCGCGCGGAATTCCGCAGATCGAAGTTACCTTCGACGTAGACGCTAACGGTATCGTACACGTTACCGCTAAAGATCTCGGAACCGGCAAGGCTACCGATATAACCATTACTTCTTCGACCAACCTTTCCGAAGAAGATATCGACAAGGCTGTTAAAGATGCGGAAAAATACGAAGCCGAAGATAAACAGCGTAAAGAAGCGGTTGAAGCGAAGAACCAACTCGACGGTATGATCTTCACGTTTGAAAAGACTTTGAAAGACAACGCCGATAAGTTGACCGACGAAGACAAACAGAAAGTCGAATCTGCGATCGCTACGGCTAAGGCCGAACTCGAATCGGGCGATACCGAACGCATTAAGAAAGCGACCGAAACGCTTGCCAACGAAGGTCAGGCTGTGTTTGCAAAACTTTATCAGAACGCTCAGGGCGCGACTGCAGACGGCGGTGCGCAGAGCAATAACGCTCAGGCAGACGACGCCGAATTTCATCAGAACTGATAACCGTCAATAGATTGAATTGACTTGTACTTTTGGCGAAGGAAAAGAAATTTTTCTTCGCCCGAAGTGTTTTACGGCAGATGTAAAAATCTTCAAAAAGATATATAAATTCTGCATTTTTGGAGTAAATTATGACGGAGTAAATTATGGCTAAGAATTATTATGAGATACTCGGTGTGGAACGCAATGCGTCACAGGATGAAATCAAATCGGCGTATCGTAAACTCGTAAAACAGTATCACCCCGATCTTCATCCCAACGACGAAACGGCTGCCGCTAAATTCAAAGAGATAAACGAAGCGAACGAAACTTTGTCGGACGAGCAGAAACGTGCGGCATACGACTACGAACTCGATCATCCGGGCGCGAGCGCGGGTGGTTTCGGCGGTCAGGGCTTCGGCGGTTTCTCGGGTTTCAGCGATATTTTCAGCGATTTCTTTTCGGGCTTCGGCGGCGGTAGTTCGCGGTCGGACGGCGGAAAGGAAAAGGGCGCGGATATAAACGTAGAAATCGAGTTGTCGTTTCTTGACGCGGCTAACGGCTGCACTAAGTCTATATCGTATGCCCGGCGCGAGCCTTGCAGTGCATGCAACGGCACCGGAGCAAAGAACGGCACCGCGTACACTGTGTGCGATAAGTGCAAAGGTTCGGGACGTATTCAGGTCGTTTCGGGCAGCAGTATTTTCCGTACCGTACAGACCCGCGTATGCGACGCTTGCGGCGGCACCGGTAAGAAGATAACCGATAAATGTACCGTTTGCGGCGGTAAGGGTTACAACAAGGGAACGGCGAAACTTACTTTCGATATTCCCGCGGGTTGCGATTCCAACAGTTATATAAGAAAACGCGGTTACGGGCACGCAAGCACGAACGGCGGCGAAGCGGGCGACCTTATCGTTACGTTCAAGATTTTACCGCATAAGATTTTCGTTCGCGATAAGTTCGATTTGTATGTAGATCTGCCTGTTCCGTTTACCACATGTATGCTCGGCGGCAAGGTTAAAGTACCTACGCTTCTGGACGGATGCGTGGATATGGATATCCCCGCGGGTACGGTTAACGGAAAGAAATTCGTTCTTCGCGGAAAGGGCATAAAGACCAAGAATTCGGGAACCGGCAATCTGTACGTTACCGTAATTGCCGAAATGCCGACTTCGCTTACTAAAGAACAGAAACAGGCTCTTGCGGCGTTTGCTGACACTGTAGACGTTAAGCAGATGGCAAAAGCCAAAGATTACGCCGACAAAATGGATAAACTCTACGGCGTTAAGCCTTACGACGTAAAATAATGGCGGCATTACATAAATATGATTTCAACCGATCGGAATAATATTTCGGTCGGTTTTGTCGTGTAATAAAGAAAAAAAGCAAAAAGCTGCAGTAAGCAACCGTTTGCAATCTCAACGTAAAGTACAGTTTTTGAAAACATGGCAACGGATAGCACGCAAAGTCAAGAAAATTGCCTTAAGTCGGTGTAAAATACAGTCAATTCACAGGAGCGAAAATATGAACTGGATTCAGGGAATACAACGTGCGATAGACTATGTCGAAGCAAATATAACCGAAGATATCGATTTCGGCGAAGCGGCAAAACGCGCTTACTCGTCGTCTTTTCACTTTCAAAGGGTTTTCGGTATGCTTTGCGGTATTTCTCTCGGCGATTATATCCGTATGCGCAGACTTTCTCTTGCAGGCGAAGAACTGTCCGGGGGTAACGCTAAAATAATAGACGTCGCCCTGAAATACGGCTATGATACGCCCGAAAGTTTTTCGCGCGCGTTCACCAGATTCCACGGTATTTCGCCGAGCGAAGCAAAGCGTGGCGGAAACGTTAAAATTTTTACTCCCGTGTCTATTAAATTAACCTTAACGGGAGGCAGTAAAATGGATTACAGAATTGAAAAAAGAGACGCGTTTCAGGTGGTCTGCAAAACGAGAACGGTGGGCAAGCCGCAGTCGGGTAACCCCACGCAGGACATTACCGCATTGTGGGCGGACTGCGGAAAAGACGGCAGTATGCAGAAATTGATAAGTTATATGCCCGAAAACCCCGTAATGAAAGGTTTGCTCGGCATATGTTTTTCTTCCGAACTGAACACGGGCAGATTTCCTTACGGAATAGGTGTGGAATACGACGGCAGAAAGGTGGACGAAGGATTCGAAATAGTGACTATTCCCGCAAACACATACGCCGTATTCGTGAGCAAGGGTAAAATGCCCGACGCGTTTGTGGAAACTTATCACAGAATAGTTACCGAATTTTTCCCGCAGAGCGCGCAGTACGAATATGCCGAAAACGTAGAGTTCGAAGTTTATTCGTCGGCAAATACGTCCGATCCGAACTATCGCTGCGAAATATGGATTGCCGTAAAAGCAAAGCAGGAATAAACGTCTGCAAGTAAGCGTTATAAAATTAAAAAAGCCCGATTTTTTGTCGGACTTTTTTTCATGCGAGTATATATTTTAACCTTTTTTGTGGTAAAGTTTTTTGGTTTGATATTTTGGTTCGCAGGTAAGACGTACGCCCAGGCGCGACAGGGTGTTCATGTCTACGTTTGCAAGAATTACCGAAGAATGCATTTCACAGTCGCGAAGTTTTGGCAGCTGTTTAAGGGCGTTACTTGCGTCTTCGCTCGTAACCGCGCAGATAGACAGAGCGACGAGAAGTTCGTCTGTGTGCAGTCTGGGGTTGCCGTTGCCTAAAAAATGCGTTTTGAGCGATTGTACGGGCTCGATTATATGCGGCGAAATAATAGGCTTTTCGTCGGGAATGCCCGCAAGGTATTTGAGCGCGTTAAGCAGCATTGCCGAAGATGCGCCGAGCAGCGACGACGTTTTGCCCGTAATGATTTTTCCGTCGTTCAGTTCTATTGCGGTGGCGGGCGCGTCGGTCGCTTTTGCCTTTTTAAGCGCGGCGGCTATAACGGGGCGGTTGGTTTCGTCTATCCCCGTTTGCTTAAGCAGCAGTTCTATTTTGAAAATTTCGGACGAGTTATCCGTTCCGTATTGTAGCGCACGGCATTTTGCGTGATAATATCTGCGCAGAATTTCCTGCTCGGCTGCCTTTCTGCAAGCTTCGTCGTCGACAATGCAGAACCCTGCCATATTAACGCCCATATCGGTGGGGGATTTGTAAGGCGAACTGCCGTGAATTTTTTTGAACATCGCGTCGAGTACGGGGAAGACTTCTACGTCGCGATTGTAGTTTACAGCCGCCGTTCCGTACGCTTCGAGATGGAAGGGGTCTATCATGTTAACGTCGTTAAGGTCGGCTGTTGCCGCTTCGTACGCGACGTTTACGGGGTGTTTTAAGGGAATGCTCCATATCGGGAAAGTTTCGAATTTTGCGTAACCCGCTTTTACACCGCGTTTATTTTCATGATAGAGTTGGCTGAGGCAGGTTGCCATCTTGCCGCTACCGGGACCGGGGGCGGTTACGATAACCAGTTTGCGCTCGGTTTCCACATAGTCGTTTTTTCCGAAGCCCTGTTCGCTGACGATATATTCCACGTCCGACGGGTAGCCTTTTATGTTGTAATGTTTATAAACCTTTACGCCGAGTTTTTTAAGCAGTTTGATAAAAGTATCGGCTTCGGGTTGCCCCGCGTACTGCGTTACGACCACGCTTCCGACGTAAAGATCGACCATTCTGAAAGCGTCGATAAGACGAAGAACGTCCTGATCGTAAGAAATGCCGAGATCATGGCGGACTTTGTTGTGCGCTATATCCGCCGCGTTGATGACGATAAGCAGTTCGGCTTCGTTTTTAAGAGTTAAAAGCATCTGTAACTTGCCGTCGGGAAGAAACCCGGGAAGAACTCTCGACGCGTGATAGTCGTCGAACAGCTTGCCGCCGAACTCAAGATACAGTTTGTCGTACACAGATATGCGTTCGCGTATCTTTTCGGATTGCATTTTACGGTATAATTCGCTGTCAAAACCGATTTTTTTCATATGTAACCCCGTTATTTTTTTTCGGACTTTTGCCGAAAGAATGTTGCCCGCGTTTTTGCGGTAAATAATTATCCGAACGTTCGTCGGAAAACAACAAATCAAGTTTAACAAAAACGCGACAAAAAATCAACGTCGCACGGGGTATAAACGTAATAAATTTGTATTAAAATTTTATTGAGCATTTACACAATAAAATTATTTTTTTGAGCGTGTATTTGATTGCAAGTCGGCAATAAAAATGATATACTCTTTATTGTCGCAAATAACTTGAAGAGCGGGCGGTGCGTTACGTCCGAATCGTATGACTTTTTGCGGCGCAAATACGAAAAGATTACGGATTGGTGACGCCATGAAAACCGAATTCAAACAGGATAAACGCAGCGTAAGAACAAGAAAGCTCATTAAACTTGCCTTACTCAAACTTGTAAGAACCAAAGATATAGAAGAAATATCCATTACCGAACTGACCGCGCTTGCGGGCATTAACAGAAACTCGTTTTATACTCATTACGACAATATCTACAATATTTTAGACGATATCAACTGCGATATAATTTCTACGATAGATAATATAGTATCGAAATACACATATCATTCGTTCCGCGAAGATCCGTATCCTTTGCTGCATAATTTTTCTGAAGTGATTACGGGCAACAAATATTTTACCGAATATCTGCTGTTTTCGGGTTCGTCGGGCGAACTTATCAAAAAACTTAAAGAAATGCTGTGCGAACGGTTTTATAAAATTTACGTTACCGAGCGCGGGAATGACCATCCGCATGTCAAATATATGCTGTCTTTCCTTGTAGGCGGCGTTTTCGACGTGTATCAGATGTGGTTTACCAACGATAAGGATGTTCCGCTCGACGAAATCACACATAAAACCGCGGACCTTCTTAAGCGCGGCATAGTGGTTATGAGAGAAATAAACGAATAATCGACTTTATATTTCGCAATATAATTTGCGTTATGCTGTCGTTTGATATTAAATATAAGGAGAAAAATGAATTTAGCTGCGAGTTTTTGGGATTCCGTGATTAAATTCCTTACGAACGAAGGTTGGGATATAGTGCTTGTAATAAGCATTATTATCATTGCGTTTATAGGAATAAAATTTGCGGCGTTTCTTGTCAGTAAAATTTTATATAAATCGCGGGTAGACGGCTCGGCTGTGGCGTTTTATATAGCGATACTCAAGGTCGTTTTGTGGATTCTTGCGATTTTTGCCATAGCGAACGTGCTGAACATTTCTACGTCTTCGCTCGTGGTCGGCTTGTCGAGCGTTGCGCTTGCCATAGCCCTTGCTCTTAAAGATTCGCTCGCAAACCTGGCAAACGGCATTCTTATCATTTACAACAAACCTTTCCGCCGCGGCGATCATATAGAAATCGAAGAGTACGACGGAATTATAAAGAACATAAAACTGCTTACGACCGAACTTGTTACGGCGGATAACCGTCGCGTGGTGTTGCCTAACAGTAAGGTTATAAACGGTGTTATTGTCAACAATACGGCAATGGCTACAAGGCGCATTTCGCTGAAATATACCGTTGCTTACGAGTCGGATATGGATCTTGTTGAAAAAGTGCTTAAAGAAGCGTTTGAAAGCAATCCGCTCGTTAACAACACGCCCGCAGTTTCTGTCAATATGAGCGGGCAAGGCGAGTCGTCGGTAGAATATACCGTAAAATGCTGGGTAGATACCGACGATTACTGGACTGTTTACAACGGAATGAACCGTGTGGTTTTCGATAAATTCGCCGAAAACGGAATCTCGATACCGTTCAATCAGTTGGACGTTCATATAGACGCGCCCGCCGTAAATCAGGTCATCGCGCAAAATAACGAAAAGGGGGGCGAAATTTTATGACGAAAACTATTTGCAGGTTTAATACAGCTCTTTCTTTTGTTTTGTCGGTGGCGGCGGTTTTATGCGCGGCGTTTTGTTTGGTTTCGTCCGCAAAAACGGTTAATGCCGAAGATCCCGCAACCGATCTGCCTGTTCCCGTACTTACCGAAAACAACATCGTAATAAGGAACGAATACGAAATTATAGGGCAGAACGGCGTTTACACGTTCTTTCTTGAATATACGGGCGAAAACCTCAACGAAAATTACAGTCTTAAAGCCGATTATTATTTCGACGGCGACATGTACAGCGAAGCGGACACCGTAAAGATGAACACCGTAATCGACCCTGAAAAAACGCACACGTTAAGGCTGAAAGCGTATATAGTCAGAAACTCCGACAATTCAGTTGTTTCTTCGGTCGAACTGCCCGAAATTTATTATAAAGACGGCAAAGTTTTACAAAACTACGACGGTGCGAAAAACAACGACGATGACGACGGTTGGCTGAGAATGCCGCTTATTCCGATTATCGCGCTTATTCTGTTGATTTTATATATCATATACTGCAAAAAAGGCAAGTCGCTTGTTACGATGGATGTAGTTATCGACAGACTTTCGCATATTTCGGGGCTTAAAGGTACGGCTGAAGATATACTGAATAATCAGAAACTGAACGAAAAAGCAAAACTCAAAAAAATGCATAAACTGTATGCCGAAATAAAAATGGAACTCAACGGAACGGTTGGTATAATGAAAACCTTTTCCGACGAGTCGACTATGAGCGACAATACAAAGTTTGCATTCGACAAAGTAAGGAGCGCACTGGTGTTTGTTCTCGGCGATTATAAAAAAATGTCGCTTGAAGAAACGGCAGAAAAAATAAATAATCTTATCGATCTGCATATCGATCCCGCAATCGTAATCTGCCGTCAGGTAGTGGTTACGAACAATAAATATCTAAAAAAGATGTCGGGAAAACGCATGTAATAAATCGGCGCGAGAAAATACTCGTAGCCTATAACGAAACGGTCGGTTTATTTCAGCCGACCGTTTGCTGAAGTAATTTACTGAAAAAAAATTCGGGGTAACAAATGAAATCCGATTGTGTTTCGAAAAGGGCGGCGGGGGTGCTGTTGCATATATCGTCGCTGCCCGGTTCTTACGGTATAGGTACGCTCGGAAAAGAAGCGTATCGTTTTATAGACATTCTTCACGAAAGAAAAATCAGATACTGGCAGGTTCTGCCGCTTGTGCAGACTTCGTTCGGCGATTCGCCTTATCAGTCCGAATACAGCGGTTCGGGTAATCCGTACTTTATCGATCCCGAAATACTTCTATCCAAGGGCTTACTTACCGAAGAAGAAGTTGCCGGATGCGTAACCGAAAACAACGAAGTCGATTACGGCAAACTGTATTATAGCAAGTACGCGATGCTCAGAAAGGCTTTTTCGCGTTTTGATACCGACGGCGCGGCGTTTAAGAAATTCGTGCGTACGGAAAAATTCGAAGATTACGCGTTGTTTACCGCGATAAAACATGTAAGCGGCGGCGCGTCCTTCGATAAGTGGGAAAAGCCGTTGAGATATGCCGATAAAAGCGCGCTTGAACAGTTTAAGAAAGACTATCGTGAAGAATATCTTTTCCGCTTGTTTTTGCAGTACGAATTCCTTTCGGAATGGAAAGAGTTGAAAAAATACGCAAACAAAAATGGCGTAAAGATAATAGGTGATATCCCGCTGTACGTCGCATACGACAGCGCGGATGTATGGAAAAATCCCGCGCTTTTCAAACTGGATAAAAACCTTAAGCCTAAAAAGGTGGCGGGAGTTCCGCCAGATTATTTTTCGGCTACGGGGCAGTTGTGGGGAAATCCGGTATACAAGTGGAGCGAACATAAAAAAACGAATTTCGAATGGTGGACGGACAGATTCCGCCGCGCGTTCGAATTGTATGACGTTGTTCGCGTGGATCACTTCCGCGGATTTGACAGATATTACGAAATAGGCGCAGGCGAAAGCACCGCCGTTAACGGCAAGTGGATTGCGGGGCCGAAAAACGCTTTGTTCAAGGCGGTAAAAAGCGCGCTCGGCACCCCCGATATTATTGCGGAAGATTTAGGCACGCTCGACGAAGGCGTTTACCGTTTGCTTAAAACGACGGGTTTCCCGGGAATGAAAGTTATAGAGTTTGCCTTTGACGGCAATCCCGATAACCCGTATCTGCCGCATAACATAACCGAAAATTCGGTGTGTTATACGGGTACGCATGATAACGATACGCTTATCGGTTTTGTTAAAAGCCTTGACGACGGTTCAAAGGCGAGATTGTTCGGCATGATAAATAAATGCTTTGAAGACTTCAAAAATAAGGATTACGGCAAAAATGCCGAAGCGGTTGAAAACAACGCGTTTGCTTCGGCTACGGATGTAAAAAGCGCGGCGGTTGCCATGACGTATATTGCGCTTCAAAGTCGGGCAAATCTTACGGTCGTTCCCGTGCAGGATATCATGCTGACGGGTAGCGAAACGAGAATGAACGTGCCGTCATCGTGCGAAGGAAACTGGCGGTTCAGACTGAAAGATTTCGATATTCCCGCATTCGATAATTTTTATAATTTGTGTAAAAAAACGGGCAGAACGCATTAAAGCGTCTGTCCGTAAATTTTTGTAAAGATTGTCAGTCTGCCATATCGCCCGGAACGATAAGACCCGAAGAAACAACGTATATTGCAAGCCGTGAAATAGAGTTGAACCCTGTTTTTGAAAGCATAGACGATATATGCGTTTTTATACTGCTTTCCGAAAGGCACATTTTTTCGGCAATCTCTTTGCGGTCAAGCCCTTGGCAGAAATATCTCAGAACGGTGAGTTCCTGTTTGGTAAGGTCGGAAATAACTTCCGAACGGCTCTGAGACGGAAAAACGTTATAACCGCCGCAGGTGCTTTTAATTACGTTGGCAAGTTCGTCGGTGGAAACGTTTTTATAAACGAAAGAGTCGGCACCCGCTTGTCTTGCTCGTTCCGCAAAAGAAATTTCGGGCAGCCCCGTCATAACGATTATTTTTATAGACGGATATTTTTTTCGGATATCCGAAATATAGTTGAGCGAATTATTGCCGTTTTCGGTGCAAACGTCGGTGAGCAGTGCGGAAGCCCCCGTTTTCTGAATGTTTTCTGTTATTTTGCTTGCGTCCGTTATTTTGCCTACGACTTCTATTTCGTCGTATGCGGAAACCGCCGACGCTATGCCGTCAAGTAAAATCTTCTGATCTTCGCAAATTAAAAGTTTTATCATAAATATCCTTAATGCCGCAAGATAACGGCAAAGTCGCTTTTTACGGCGGGTACATGCCGCTTGTTCTGCATTATAATAGCATAAAAATAAAGAAATGTCATCGGATTTATTGAAAAAATTCGCGGAATGTGCTAATATCCGAGTGATGGGAAGAAATAAGAGCCTTTACATAAAAACCGCGGTCGGCGTTCTTACCGCGCTTATATACTTTGTTACGGTTGCCGCGGTAATGCTTTACGGCGTGAATAACGGATTAAGGGGCGATTATGCAGACGTTGTCGTGTTGATAGCGAGCATGCTTCTGACCTTATGGTGCGTTTATATAGATTATCGCGTTCAACTCGAAAACGTAAGAAAACTAACGCGTGTAATTTTTTGCGTGGGTTGCGTATGGATAATGCTCCGATATTTCAGAAATTTACCTGTTTTCTCGGAAGAAACGTCGAGATATCTCGGATATTTTTATTATGTCCCGTTTATCCTGATAAGTTTTCTGTTCTATGTGT
>CAKQXZ010000064.1 GCA_934292955.1 uncultured Clostridia bacterium | reverse complement strand
ACGAATCTTCGATAGGCAGATTGACAAACGCTACATCCGCCTTATCCGCCTTTATAAGATCGAGCGACCTGCGCGAAGACGAGTCGGTAAACGACATTACTACGTTAGGATACATTTCGTGATATTCGATTATGTATTTCATCAAATAGTAACGCGTAACGGTATCGGACGCGCTGATACGTATGCTCCCCGACGCACTCTTTTTAAGCTGTGAAAAATTCTTTTCGGCAGCGTCAAGTTTTTCGATTACTTCCGAAACTATTTCGAACATTTGCTTTCCGCCCGTATCTGTAAGTTCCATACCGCGCGCAAGACGGTTAAACAATTTGCCGCCGAGTTGCGACTCCAACTGCTTGATAGCCTGCGAAACCGCGGGTTGAGAAATAAACAACTCGTTAGCGGCTTTTGTAAGACTGCCGCATTTCGCCACCGTATAAAAAACTCTGTATAAATCAAGATTGGCTACCATAATTATTCTCCTTAACGCAAAACCGCACGCGATTTTGCTAATCGCAACAGCTTTTCAAAAACATGCAATTCAATAAAATTGCAAAGCAATTCAAAAAACTGTATATACCGCTTAACTCAACGTTATTTACCGACGCAGAACTTAGAAAAGATTTCGTCAATTATACTCTCGCTCGCAGTGGTACCTGTAATTTCGCCAAGTTTTTCCCAACATTCTTTAATATCGTACGCGACGAGATCGAGCGGCTGAATTCCTATCGAATCGATTGCGGTATTAAGTGAAGAAAGTGCATCTTTCAAAGCAAAATAATGCCTTTTTTCAGTAACATAACCGCCGTCTGTGCGCACTTCGCCTACGCAGGTCGAATATAAATCGCGTTTTAACGTTGAAATATTTTTACCTGTAAGGCATGATATATTCAGCCTTCCGCATTCATCAATGTCATTCCCGCCGTCGCTATCCGATTTGTTTCGTATAAAAATAAACTTCTTGTTTTCAAGCGCAGACTTAAACGTTTTTTCTTCATCATCCGATTCGGTACCGTCGGTAACATATAAAATTACGTCCGCACTGCGAATAAGGTCGTTTGAGCGTTTTATTCCGAGCAACTCAACGGGATCGTCGGTTTCCCTTATACCGGCGGTATCGTAAAGCGTAAATTTAACGCCGTTAATCTGCAGACTGCCTTCAACAACATCCCTCGTAGTTCCGGCAACGTCGGTAACTATAGCGCGTTGTTCTCCCGTAAGCGCATTCAACAGAGAACTTTTTCCCGTGTTTGTTTTACCTATCAACGCGACTTTTACGCCGTTAACGAGGACCTGTCCTTCGGAATATGAAGATATAAGTTTTTCAAGATTACTCTTAACAGCAAGCAATTTGGTTTTGATTTCTTCGCCGTTATCGGTTATCAAGCCTTCTTCGGGGTAATCGATATTCGCATCAATACCCGCAAGCACGTCGGTTAAAACGCTCAGCTCGTCTTCAATCTGTTTTTTCAGGTGTTCCTTGAACAGATAAAACCCCGACTTGATTTGTGCCACGCTTTCACTGTTAATCATATCGATTAACCCTTCGCATGAAGAAAGCGAAAGTTTTCCGTTCAAAAAAGCGCGTTTGGTAAATTCGCCGTTGGTTGCGGGTCTTGCGCCGCATTCAAAGGTTTTTTCGAGTATTCCATGCGCAATCGCTTCACCGCCGTGACAATGCAGTTCAACCACGTTCTCGCCTGTAAAACTTTTAGGCGCTTTGAAATAAACGCACATGCCTTTATCCGAAAAGCCCGTTCCGTCTATTTCGCCGACATACAATCTGTATGGTTGAAAATCTTCAACTTTTGTTTGTCCCAACGGGCGGAACATTTTTTCGGCTATAGACAAAGAGTCGTCGCCGCTTATTCTGATTATCGCCACGCCGCCCGTTCCCGGCGCCGTGGATATTGCAGATATACATTCCATTTTAGTTTTGTTTTAACCAAGTATTTCGTCATTCGACGTATTCAGCCGCCCTATATATCGGATATAGGCTTAATATTCGTCGAACGGATTATCGTCTTTAGCATTAGCATTATCGTTATTTTTATCGCCACTGCTATTGCCGTTTTCATTATTAAAAAACGGATTTGCTTTAGTCTCATACGGATTGGAAAACGGGTCGTAAGATTGTCCGAAACGTTCCGCCGTTTTTTGCTTGACGTATTCGTCGAAGCTATCGTACGGTTTTCTGTTGTGAATTACCATAAGCGTGATGGCAAAACCGATATTGAATAAACTCAAAAAAGTAAGCAACATACGTTTTCCGGGCGCATACTTTCCGTAAAGCCCGAAACAAAGCATAACAAAAAATATAACGCCGGCAAGATTCAGCGGATACGAGAGAACGTTATAGATCCCTGTTATTATTTGGTAAAACGTCAACGTAAAAACCGTCGCATTTTTAGTCAGCAGGAAAGAAATCGATTGCAAAAGTATAAGCATATGCTGCCCGAAAAGGAAACTTGCATACCATATACCCGCATTGCTTATCCTTTTTCCGAAAAAACCGACAGCCCCCCCGAGTTTACCGAGCGTAACGTAATTGAGATAAGGGATCATTCCCCACCACCACGTTTTAAGCCCGCGTTTTTTTGCCATAAGACAAATAGCTATCGACTTAACAATGTATATCGAAAGTAAAAAAGCAAGCGAGATCAAACACGATACGGTAATCATTGTAATCGCTTCGTCAGACGACATATCACCGTTGATCATAAGCGATTCGTAAATAGCTTTAAGATATTGCGCTAAATATTCCAACATGAGAGTACTCCGAAAGGCACCAAAAGTGCCGTTGATATTTTGTATTATAGCCCCTTCTTTATTTCAGTTTGCTACTCCGCAAATCAGTACGCTCTTGCAAAATAAACCTTTTTCTTAGCGGGTTTACCGCAGATGGGACAAACTTCGCCGTCGCAAGGTTCGTCTATCAATACGCGCGACGTTGCCTGAGCGTATTCTTTAACTTTGTCTTCGCATTCGCGTTCGCCGCACCAGTAACTTCTTACAAACTTGCCTTCGTCGCAATATTTCTTTATATCTTCAAGACTGTTTGCGTCGGCAATACGCCCATCCCTGTTCTTACGCGATTTTTCAAGCATATTCGACTGAATATCCTTAAGTATATCGGAAACTTTATCGAGATTGTCAAGCGACAGGAAAGACTTTTCGTGAGTATCTCTGCGAACGAGAACACACTGTCCGTTTTCTATATCGCGCGGCCCGATTTCCATTCTCAAAGGGACGCCTTTCATTTCCCATTCGTTAAACTTCCAGCCGGGGCTCATATCCCTTTCGTCGAGTTTAACTCTTATGCTCGCCTTGGCAAGCGAAGCGGCAACTTCTCTCGCTTTTTCGGTAACGCCCTCTTTATGCGCCGCAACGGGTACGATAACCAACTGAACGGGAGCAACCACGGGGGGAAGAACAAGCCCGCGTTCGTCGCCATGCGCCATAATGACCGCTCCGATAAGTCTTGTCGAAACACCCCACGACGTAGTGTAAGGATATTTAAGCACCCCTTCTTTAGAAAGGAATTTCATATCAAACGACTTCGCGAAATTCTGTCCGAGATAGTGCGAAGTTCCAGCCTGCAAACTCTTTCCGTCGAGCATCATCGCTTCCATACCGTAAGTTTCTACCGCTCCGGCAAATTTTTCTTTATCGGTCTTTCTTCCGCAGATAACGGGAATTGCAAGACAAGTTTCGGCAAATTCTTTATACACGCCGAGCATACGCATAGTCATTTCGCGCGCTTCTTCTTCGGTTTCGTGAACGGTATGCCCTTCCTGCCACAAGAATTCGCTTGTTCTAAGGAATGGTCTGGTGGTCTTTTCCCATCTGACGACGTTACACCACTGATTCATTTTTATAGGCAGATCGCGATAGCTTTGCAGCCATTTTGCAAACATATTGCAGATTATAGTTTCGCTCGTCGGTCTTACAATGAGTTTTTCCTGTAATTCCTGCCCTCCGGCATAAGTTACGACCGCTACTTCGGGGGCAAAACCTTCGACGTGTTCGGCTTCTTTTTTAAGATAACTTTCGGGGATAAACATCGGAAAGTACGCGTTCTCAACGCCGCAAGCCTTAAAACGCGCGTCGAGTTCACGCTGAATATTTTCCCATATCGCATAGCCGTAAGGTCTTATAACCATCGTACCTTTAACCGGACCGTAGTCAACAAGTTCGGTTTTCAGTACAACGTCGGTAAACCATTGCGGAAAGTTTTCGTGCATGTCTGTTATTTCTTTAACGAATTTTTTGTCGTTTGTTTTGTCTGCCATAATTATGTCTCCGTGAATTTTGTTACATAAAATATATATTATTATACATGTAAAAGGCTTTTTTGTAAAGCGATTGCGCGCGCATTACGATTTTAGAAAGCCGCATTGCGTAGAATTTCTTTTATCAGAGTCAGCAGACTTTAACTCACATTTCGAAATTATAAGTATTAGTTCATTATTTTATCGAGCTGCCGCTTGCAAACCCAGTATTTTTTTGATATAATCAACGGAGAATTAAATCAACGGAGACATCATAATGGACGTTAAACAACTTACCGTAAACGCTGTTCGCGTTTTGTCTGTAGACGCAATCGACCGTGCGAATTCCGGACACCCCGGACTTCCCTTGGGGGCATCGCCCGCCGCTTGCGAACTTTATTTTGATTTTTTGAAGTTTAACCCGAAAAACCCCGATTTTTTCGACCGCGACAGATTCGTTCTTTCGGCAGGTCACGGTTCGGCAATGCTTTATTCGCTTTTATATCTGTTCGGATACAACGTGTCTATAGACGACCTTAAAAGTTTCCGCCAGAAAGGAAGCATTTGCTCGGGACACCCCGAAAAAGGCGTTTTCCCCGGCGTGGAAATAACTACCGGCCCGCTCGGTCAAGGTATTGCGAATGCCGTCGGTATGGCTATAGCCGAAAAACATCTTGCGGCTCATTACAATAAAGAAGATTTCGATATCGTAGATCACTACACTTACGCGCTTTGCGGCGACGGCTGCATGCAGGAAGGTATCGAAAGCGAAGCGGCTTCTCTTGCGGGAACGCTCAAACTTAATAAGCTTATCGTATTGTACGATAAAAACAATATAACCATCGAAGGCAGTACTGATCTTGCGTTCACCGAAGACGTAGGCGCAAGACACAAAGCACAAGGCTGGAACGTAATTTACGTTGCAGACGGAAACGATATGGCGCAGATTAAAAAAGCAATCTCGAAAGCCAAAAAACAAACCGAAAAACCTTCGCTTATCATCTGCCGTACGCATATCGGCTACGGTTCGCCCCTGCAGGATTCGGCAAAAGTTCACGGCTCCCCGCTCGGCGAAGCGAATAACGCGAAACTGAGAGAAAATCTCGGGTGGACTTTGCCTCCTTTCGAAATTCCCGACGAACTGAAAAAACAAATGAAAAAATATGCGCGCAAGGGAGCCAAAATCGAAAAGAACTGGAATACAATTTTTGCTGCATATACCGAAAAATATCCCGAACTCGCAAAAGAATTAACGGACGCACTCAACGAAAACTACAATCTCGACGGGTTTGCAAAATCGTTCGAATTTACGAAAAGCGAAGCGACAAGATCGACGGGTTGCACCGTTCTTAACATACTTGCCGATTATATTCCGTCGTTATTCGGCGGCAGCGCAGATTTGGGACCGTCAAACAAGACGGTAATGAAAAACCGCGAATATTTCTCAGCCGAAACGCCCGACGGCTCAAACGTACACTTCGGCATACGAGAACATGCAATGGCTGCAGCTTGCAATGGGATTGCGGCGCACGGCGGACTTCTTCCATATTGCTCAACTTTCTTTGTTTTCAGCGATTACATGAAAAATGCCGTCAGACTTTCGGCATTGATGAAACTCCGTGTAATTTATATCTTCACACACGACAGTATAGGCGTCGGCGAAGACGGACCTACCCATCAACCTATAGAACAATTCGTAGGACTTCGCTCCATCCCGGGGTTGAACGTTATACGCCCCGCCGACGGAAAAGAAACCGTTTATGCTTACCTTGCTGCGGCAAAGTTTGACGGACCTACCGCAATTATTCTTTCAAGACAAAATTTACCACAATACGGCGGCTCGAATGAAAACGCCCTGAAAGGCGGTTATGTAATTTCGGATTGCGATTCGGATAAACCGGACTGCATTCTTATAGCGACAGGCTCGGAAGTCGAAATCTGCGTAAAAGCGCAGCAACTTCTTAAAGAGGAACATGGTGTTTCTGCAAGAGTCGTATCTATGCCGTCAACCGATATTTTCGAAACGCAATCGGAAGAATATAAAAACAGCATTCTACCGAGCGACGTTAAAACGAGAGTTTGCGTTGAGGCAGGTTCTTCTATGTGTTGGTATAAATACGCCGGCGATAACGGAAAGATTATTGCAATTGACAAATTTGGCGAATCGGGAAAAGCCGAAGTCCTTTTTGAAGATTATGGTTTCACAGCCGAAAACGTTTGCGCCAAGGCCCTTGATTCTTTGAAAAAATAACAATTAAAATTGCAACTTATAAAACGACTGGCGAAAATGCCAGTCGTTTTAATTTCGTAATTAAATTAAAAATCATTGATATAATGCCGATTATTTTTGTTTTTTATGCCAGACAAAACAAATCGGGTTAAGTATTCTCAATCAAATTTCCGGCAGATTTTTCTATCGTATCGAACGGACTGCTTTTGGCAAATTTTTCAACCGCTACGGCATTTTTATTGCTATGAGTAAGACACCCTGCACCCGATACACAACCACCCTTACATGCCATTCCTTCAACAAAATTTCCTACGGGAAGATTCTTGGATATCTTCAATAAAGCTACTTTACATTCGTCTATCCCGTTACAAACAGTCGGTTTTAAATCAATGTCAAGACCTTGCTCTTCAGCCGAACGTTCGACAGCGCCGGTCAATCCGCCGCTTGCCGCAAACCTTCTTCCGAAAAGGCTTGCCCCCGAACCTTTATACGGAGCAATATTATTAAGATCAATTCCCTTACTTTCAAATAACGCTTCCAATTCCTCGAATGTAAGCACGCAATCAATCAGTCCTTTATATTCTTCGCGCCGATACTCGGCTTTTTTCGCCGTACAAGGCCCTATAAACACCGTTTTAGCATTCGGATATTTTGCTTTTATTATAGCGGCAACCGTTCCCGCCGGCGATAAATTATGCGAAATATTTACGGCAAGTTCGGGATAATTTTTTTCGACAAAAGCCACAAATGCAGGACAACACGAAGAAAATAAAAACCCCTTTTCTTCCAGCTCGCAACTTTCACGCACGGTAACGACATCGGCTCCCGCCGCCGCTTCCACTATTTCATCAAACCCGAGTTGCTTTATTCCGCCCGAAATCGTATTGAAATCATAATTTGCGAATTGCCCCGCAATAGACGGCGCAACTATAGCGAATTTTTTACCGCCTTCATTTCGTTTCAATATATCCACCGCGTCGAGTATGTATGATCTGTCGGTAATAGCCCCGAACGGACAGGCATAAACGCATGCCCCGCACGAAAGACATTTTTCGTAGTCGATTTCAGCTTCGTTATTACATCCTTTCCCTATCGCCTTAACACTACAACTCGACTCGCACGGACGTTTGAAATCTATAATTGCGTGATACGGACACACTGCCGCGCAAGCTCCGCATTCTACACATTTTGTTTTATCTATAACGGCTTTCTGATCCGCGCCGAACGATATCGCGTTTCTTCTGCAACCTTCGGCGCATCTGTGCGCAAGGCAACTGCGGCAGGACGAAGTTACTTCGTATCCGCCCGTCGGACAATCTTCGCACGCTATTTTTATAACTTGAATAACACGCTTATTCGCCTTATTTCCGCCTATCGCGAGCTTAATGCGCTGCGATAAAATCGCACGCTCTTTATATACGCAACAACGCATACTCGGCTCTGATCCCGGGATAATTCTTTCGGGAATTTCAAGTATTTTTTCCAATAATTCGTCATTCCAAGCAAGTTTTGCAACTTCTTTAAGCACTTCACACTTAAGTACCTGAACTTTTGTATCGAATAAATTATCGTTTGTCATTTTACTCCCCGTAATTGTCAATAAATTCGTAAAGTTTACGCTTAACTTCGGCATTAGACTTAACAAGTTGCGCAGCGGCAACAATCGGCAACCATTTGTTTATGTCGGCTTTGGTCGTTCCTGTTTTTAAGCAATACTCATTTATATATATTTCCGCACGCTCGTCTTCGCCGCTTGTTTTGAATATCAGATATGTTTTTGTTGCATCTGCAACGGGGCTGCCCTGACTTGCATGCGACCAGTCGAGAATGTATGGCACGCCGCTTTCTGTAATTACAACGTTACTCGGATTAAAATCGCCGTGGCACACGCAATTATATCTTGGCAGATCGGCAAGACGCACGGCTAGATCGTAGCGCGTTGACGCGTCCAGTTCGGAGTTCATTATTTTTAACGTCATTTTATCGCTGAATTTTGTCAAAAGCATATGCTTGCGCGAATGTATATCCGTTTGTATCTCAACAAAAAGTCGCATATATTTATGAGCTTCGTCGGGATTTCCTTTCATCAGGTTTTCAAGCGTTTTACCGGAAACGTAGTCCATAACGATAGCCCATTTCCCGTCGATAAGAGTAACTTCGCGAATTTTAGGTATATTAAGTCCGGTTTCTTCTACTCTCGATTGGTTTATAGCTTCGTTAAGAACATTCGACTTGGAAAAATTTTCGTCGAAAAGTTTTATAATAGCGTCGCCGCTTCTGAATATCTTTTTATCTTTTCTTTCAGCGATTATCATATCGCACTTGACAAATGAATTTAACATATACGTATTATAGCACCGATCGCAAAATATTGCAATAGCATATCGAAAAAAGACTTTTATTTGTATTCCTTGTAATGGAAAATAGTTATTACCGTCATAAAGCGCATAAAAAATTATAAATTTTTGTTAAAATCGTTTGCGTTTTCATACCCGTTATGATATGATGAAAAGGCTGATTTGACGGCCTCATGGTCAAGCGGTTAAGACGCCGCCCTCTCACGGCGGAATCTGGGGTTCGATTCCCCATGGGGCTACCAACGTTACCCACTTTATCCGGTGGGTTTTTTTATGAAATTTTCAGGAAAAATCACCATGGAAAAACAAAAGTCTTCAGTAGCAAAAAGCATCGCAGAAATAGCCGTCGTGGTCGCACTGATGGTTGTATTTACCCTTTTCGTATCAATTCCGTTTGCACCCGTTCCGCTGACGTTTCAGACCGTTATCTGCATTTGCTCGGGAATACTGTTAGGCAGAAAGAAAGGCGCGATAGCAATGTTCGTTTATTTCTTTCTCGGCTTTGTTTGCCACATACCTGTTTTTGCCGGTTTCACGGGCGGATTTGTTACCGTATTCAAACCGACTTTCGGTTATATAATCGGATTTATTCCGGCGGCTTATATTGCGGGGCTTATAGTCGACAAATCTCAGAACAAATCTTTCGGTATTTTTATCTTAGCCGCGGTTTGCGGCGTGCTGATAAATTACATAATCGGCATACCCTATTTTATGGCAATCTGGAAATTTTATCTCGGAAAAGGCGAATTGTTGCAGGCATTCTTAACATATAATCTTATCTATATTCCAAAAGATATCGTATTGGGAATCATAGCGGCTTTTGTTTGTAAACCCGTTAAGAAAGCAACAAACCTGTAACAATTAAGATTATAATAAAAACAACCGCGGAGCGTAAAACTTCGCGGTTACTTTTTACTTTATAGAATTTAATTATAACGTACTTATTTTTAATTTGCCGTCAAACAATTTTTTGCCAACAAACAGGCACAAGCAATAGCAAGCTATCGTAACAAAAGTTCCCGTAAGCACATCGCTTAAGAAATGCTTACCCATAATAATTCTTGAAACCATTACGGCAACTACATAAGCAACAGAAGTCAACCAAACTACAACCTTATACGCCGTATTATCCGCTTTCTTGTAAAAAATCGGTAATGAAGTCAAAATAATCAGCGAAGCGGCGGCACAAGAATGCCCAGACGGAAATGATTTCATTCCGTCTTTTGCTATACCGACAGCAAGCATTTCTTCGGTCGGCACGATTTTGCCGTTAAATTTATACCAAGGAGTGAATTTCGAAAAATCGTCAAGTACGTTCATCGTACAATATCTGTATCTGCCAGCGGGAATTTTAATAACGATCTGCGTAATAAACTGAGAAAGAATAACCGTAGCGCACACTATTATTGCCCATGGCATCACAGAATTAAGAAAATTATCCGAATACTTTTTTGCAAAATAATTTACTGCCGCAAAAACAAGAAGTGCTAAGACAAAGTAGGCGATTTCTGCAGTCCAATCTAAATTTGCAGAAAACTCAAAGTGATTGTTTAAGTACTTAAAAAGTTTTCTGAAAGCATAATAACCTATAAAAAGCAAGATAAATTCAAGGATTATATAAATTATTATAAGGATCGTTTTGCGTTCTCTACGGCGCAGATTTTCAATGATAACACTCAACGCAAATATACTTATAAGATAAACAGGCATCTCGCCTATCGTTTCAAAAATACGACCGAAGATATTTGACGACAAATATTCGCCGGCTCTTAAATCAGCCAATTTTTTCGATATATCAAGGTCGTATACGGTAGCAAAAATCATTAACGCTACATACGCGCACACTGTTACAGTAAAAATTATTATTGCTTTCTTCTTTAACGTCATTCAATTCTCCCAAACGGCATTACCGCTATCGTTTCATCCCATTTTATATTTTAATGCATTAAACAACCTTTTTATTCCGTGAAAACAAATTCATTATTACTTAAAGAACACACCGAACACTTCGCTCACAGGTGACGCAAACGCAAACGAATCGGGATATTTTCTTAATATCTTTTCAAAGTCTGCAATCTGTTTCGGACGAATAACGCAAATAAGAAGATAATTTTCTTTGTGTTCGAACATTCCTGTTGCACGCGTTACGGTTACGCTGTGACCGAGCGTCTGAATAAGTTCTGCCGAAAGTTCATCCGGCTGAGTGGTAACGACTTCGAATTTCAGCGCGCGTTTTGTTCCGTTCAGAATGTAATCCGAAACTTTACTGAATATCAGAATATAAATGACTGCAAAGCAAATCGATTCGAAAGAAAAGACAAAACACCCTGCGATAATTACGATAATATTGACGGCAATAAACAGTAAGGATACGTTGGCATACGGCTTTTTATGCTGAATAATCATAACGATTATATCTACCCCGCCAAGACTGCCCATATTCCTGAACGTAACCGCTATCGCTATTCCCGAACAAACACCGCTTATAATACTACAAAAGAGTTTTTTTCCGAAATCCGATATTTCCACGTTTATACCCGCAACCTGATTGAATATTTGATTGCCGTTAACGTCGGTCAGCATTGTCTTGAACTTAAACACTTCGTTTTTGTCTATAACGCCGAGCAGATAAAATCCGCCGCACATTACAAGCACGTTCATCGCAGTGTAAATTGAAAATCTTTTAGGCAAGCGGAAATATGACCATATAAGCAAAGGAACGTTCATTGCAAGAAGCACGAGCGACGCATTCTGAATATCTTTGACTTTTTCTATAATCGCAAGAATTCCGCTGAATCCGCTCGG
>CAKQXZ010000063.1 GCA_934292955.1 uncultured Clostridia bacterium | reverse complement strand
ATTATGAACTAACAACAAGTAATAGACTTTGTAAAATTATCGTTTCACATTTTTCTACCAGCTGTGGATAAAGGATGGACGGAATCTAAAAAATACGATAAAAAAAAGTCTATCGTAAACGACGATAATGCATTAAAATAAAACCGTTAAAAGTAACCAAGGAGAATGCAATGCGAACATCTGCAACCAACGCTGCGGTTTGCAAACGCAAGCGTACAAAACCAAAAAACATAAAACGTTATCTGAACGACAACAAATACGTATACTTAATGATGTTGCCAGTTATCGTCTGGTTCGGAATATTCTGTTACTGGCCGATTACATGGATAAGGATGGCGTTTTACAATTACAGCCTGACAAACGGTTTTGCTGGCAGTCAGTTCGTGCTGTTCAACAATTTCCTTGACTTTTTCGAAGGCGAGTTTGTTCATCTTTTGGGAAACACTCTTGCGATAAACCTGCTTGCGCTCGTGTTCCTGTTTCCGTCGGCAATAGTTCTTGCTCTTGCGTTCAACGAAGTAAGGAATAAAACTTATAAAAAAACTTTATCGATTATAAGTTACCTGCCGCACTTTTTGTCTACCGCGGCACTTGTCGGTTTCATTTCGTCCTTTCTCGATCCCGACAGCGGGCTTGCTGGACAGTTCTGCGACCTTTTCGGTATTCCTTACAGGAATTCGCTTTTATATAAGGCAGACGCATTCCGCGGCATTCAGGTCGTTTCCGGTATATGGCAGACTGTCGGTTGGAATTCCATAATTTACAGCGCCGCGCTTACGTCAATCGATCCTTGTCTTTACGAAGCGGCTGAAATCGACGGAGCGGGTAAGTGGAACGAAATTTTCAACGTAACCATTCCGTCCATTCTTCCCACGATCGTAATAATGCTCATAATGCAGATCGGCGCGATAATGGGCAGTAACTTCGAAAAAATTTATCTTATGCAAAACAACGGAAACCTTGAAAAATCCGAAGTTATTGCAACCTACGTTTACAAAATGGCGTTCAATGATTTTAATTACGGTCTGTCGACTGCGGTCGGGCTTTTCAATTCGCTTGTCGCGCTTGTGCTTGTAACGATCGCAAACGTTTTCAGCAAAAAATTTGCCGAAACTTCATTATGGTAAGGAGCGGCGTTTATGGCAAGAAAAATTAAAAGAAGCGTATCCGCCCGTATCGCATACGCCGTTCTGATTATAGTGCTTACTCTTTTCGCCGTCGCGATTTTGTACCCCTTCGTCAATATGATAGCGATTTCTCTGTCCGATACGTCGGCGGTCAGAAGCGGTTCCATAACGCTTTTCCCGCAGATTTATAAAAACGGAAAATATCGTTTCGGAATGACTTGGGAAGCATATAAACTCGTTGCGTCAAATCGGGCGATTTATCTCGGATATTTCAATACGCTTAAAGTTTGTCTTATAACATGCGTGCTGTCGTTGTTATTAACGAGTTTTGCCGCCTATCCTATGGCGTTTTCGAATATCAGATTCAAAAAACTTTACACGCAGTTTATAGTAATTACAATGTGGTTTTCGGCCGGTACGGTTCCTAACTACATGGTTATACGTCAACTCGGTCTCATAGATTCTCACTGGTCGCTCATATTATGTACGCTGCTAAGCGCATATAACGTGATTATTATGCGCGGGTTCTTCTACGGAATACCGAAATCTATAGTCGAATCTGCAAAAATCGACGGCGCGAACGACATCGTAATTTTGTTTTCCATAATACTGCCGAACAGCGGACCGATACTTGCAACCATCGGCTTGTGGATTGTCGTCGGGCAGTGGAACCAGTATCAGAATCCGCTGCTTTATATCGAATCCGACTCTAAGCGCGTTCTGCAGCAAGTGCTTGCGTCCGTTATCAGTTCCGCAGATTCCGCCGACTTCGATATCAGCGGCAGCAATCTCAGTATCGAGCAAGTCCGTAACGCCGCGCTTATGTTTACAATGCTGCCCATAATCGTCGCGTTCCCTTTCTTCCAGAAATTCCTTATTTCCGGTACAATGACGGGTGCGGTCAAAGAATAACGAAGAATAACGGACGGCAAATCAACGGCTTAATATCGAAAACTAACTAAAACAAAAATATAAATAAATCCGTAAGGAGAAAAACGATGAAAAGAAATATTATGTTAAAAGTCGCGTCTGCGGCGTTGTCTGTCGCGGCGACGTTATCGATCGCTTCGGGGTGTCGCATAAACGTTGACGACAAAACGCCCGAAAGAAGAGAACGCACTCCGAGAACCGAATATCAACAAGATTATGGCTACGATTTCTATTCGAGAGATAAACTCACAATTAAAATTCTTGCTCCCATCAACGAAACTAAGTTCAGCAAGACGGACAATCTTATTTCCGAAATAGAAAAAGCGACCAACACAAATCTCGACGTCGAGTTTGTTTCCGAAGAAGCATATGCCGACAGGCTTGTAACATCTCTCGGCAGAAACGACACGCCTGAATTATTCTGCCGCGTACCCAATCGTCAGGCGCTCATAAAAGACGGCGCAGCTTATCCGCTTTACGATCTTTTAATGCAGTACGCACCGAATTATATGGATATCGTCGAAAGTTATAACGATCCCGACATGCTGCTCGAACTGACGGACGTCGCGTCTTTTGAAATCTACTCGATGATGAATATCCGTGAACCCGAATGTCAACTTTCTTTCCTTATCAGAAAAGACTGGCTCGACAATCTGCATTTATCCGTTCCCCAAACGTGGGACGAGTTTGTCGCCGTTCTTCGCGCGTTCAAAGTTAACGATCCCAACGGAAACGGCAAGGCGGACGAAATTCCTTTCTCCGCGCAGGATATAACCAACATGCGTTACGCGTTCGGTATCGATACGAGATATTATTTCGCAATGGACGGTAGCGAATATGTTCCCACCGTTTATCATTCGCAGTACAAAAACTATCTCGAATCGCTTCAGGAACTTTTTGCCGAAGGCTTGCTCGATAACCGTTATTACGAACGCGGCTACAGCGGACTGCAGAACATAATGGCGAACAACACTCTCGGTTGCACCGTTTATTATTCCGAATACGCAAAACTTGCTACCGAAGATTTGCGCAAAAACGGCGTCGCGAACGGTACATGGGTAGGCATTCAGCCTATACAGGGTCCCGACGGCGAAAGCGGCGTTCAGAGCGCGGGCGGATTTGAAAACAACTTTATGATTTCGTCCAAAGTCAGCAAAGACAAGGCGCGCGAAATCATTCGTTTTATGAACTGGTTCTACACCAAAGACGGAATAAATCTGCTCAACTACGGCGTAGACGGCAAGCATAACACGGTTAACGCCGACGGAACCCGCACGATAAAAGCGGAATACGCAAACTTTACGGCGGCTCGTAAAGCGGGTATGCTTTTCGAATCGTTCAACTATCGTTTCTCCAAAGACGCATATCTGCAGTACGTATTCAACGGCAATACGGTAGATTCTCTTGCCGAGACCGATAAACTTTTCTACGATGCATTAGGGCTCGGTGATAAAAACGGCAACGGAAGATACAAATTCGTAAAGAACTGCGTATGTCTTTACACTAACGAATGGACTAAAAATTCCACCACACTCGAAAAAGATATGAATTCTTTCGAAGAAAAAGCCATTACCGGCGAATATTACGGAAAGAAACTCACGACCGAACTCGATAAACTCAAAGAAAAATACAAAAAGGCGTATGACGAAGCAAAGAGCGCGTATGCCGAACTTAAAAAGTAAAACTCGTAAATAAAAATCAGGAACAAAGATGAAAAAAACTTCCGCTTATTGCATGAAAAACGGAATACTACATGTTGACGGCAAGGCAACTTTCGGTATAGGCAGTCATTATTATCCTTCCTATCATCCGTGTAAGGTTCCCACGCCGGAAAACGGCGACAGAATCGGCGAAATGAAAAAAGATTTCGCCGATATGAAAGCCGCGCATGTCAATGTCGTCCGTACAGCGGCAATAGGCGATTTTTCATCCGAAAACGGCGAAGTCAGAGCGAGTTTTCCGCTCGGTACAAGTATCGCCGAAGAACTCGAAAAGTCGGGTATCGCTTTGTTTGTAAGGCTTAACGGCTACGATAACGGAATCAACGATTATCCCGACGAAAAAATGCTTGACGAAAGCGGCAATCCGCTTGAAAAAACTTGGTCGCAGTTTATAACCAACAGCGTGTGTCATAAGGGTGCGAAAGCCGATAACGAAAAAGTTACCGCCGTCGGTGCAGAATATTTCGGAAAGTTCGATAACGTGGTCGGTTTTCAGATTTATAACGAGCCTGCGCTTCCGTGCAACGGTTTTTACGATTACAACCCCGCCATGCTCAAGGCGTATCGCGAATACTCGGCTGAAAACGGCAAACCGTACTTCGATCCGCCGAGAAGAAGACCTTATTATAACGAAGCCAAAGAACCCTGGATAGACTGGCGACTCTTTAATCTGAAGAAATTCAACGATTATCTTAACGACCTTGCGGATATCGCAAAAAGTCGTAAGCCTGCAGCCGAAACATTTACTTGCATGACGTGTTGTCCCGTTCAGACGGGCAGTACGATGCGCGGCGCAGATTATTTCCGCGTTGCGAAAAAAATGGACATGCTCGGCATAACGCTTTATCTCGATTGCAACGGAGCGTTTTATTACGAGCATTCGCGCGTGCTAGACTATGCCGAAAGCGCGGCTGCGGCGTTCAATAAACATTTCTGGCTGATAGAGTACAACGCCAAAACTTCGCTTTCCGCACACGATTTCGAAGTCGAAACTTACGCGGCGATCGGCAGCGGGGTAAAGGGCATTATGTACTATCAGTGGCGTGGCGATTACAATTTCGATAATTCGCCTGAACCCGACGGTTTCGGAATGGTCTATAACGACAGAACGCCCACGCCGAAGTACGAGCGCGCAATGGCGATGCATGAAATGCTTTATCGCCTTAGCGATAAAATCGTTTCAAAAGAACGAGTGCGGCAGGGGATAGGAATGCTTCACAGCGAACACGCAAACGCTTGGTACGACGCTGTGTGTAACGGGGATAACCGCTGGGCTTGGAGCGGAAAAGAGTCTGTTATTTTCCATTCTATGACGGTATACAGAATGTTTAAGCGCGAATTTGTTTCGCCCGTTGCCGTCAGGTGCGAAGAACTCGAAAACTTGCCTTTTTCGCTTGACGTACTTATTATTCCCGCCGAAAAAGGTTTGTCGGAATCCGAAACGAAAGAAATCGAACGCTTTATAAAAAACGGTGGAAAGGTTTTCTGGTTCGACGAGTATCTCGATTCGTTCAAGCCGTATGTTTTCTGTGATCGCTGGTATACGGCAAACGAAATCGTCGAAACCTATGCGAAAAAAATCGCTTCCGTAAAAGAAGAAAAAATCGATCTGAAGTTTTTGGAAGACGAAAACGAATATTTGATTTCGGTTATCGATTTTTCCGAAGAAGAAAGAACGGTTCATAATCTCGGAATCGAACTTTACATAAAAACCGCCGCCGATAGTTGCACTATGATAAGCGGCGATAAAACTGCGGTTCTTCCCGTTGTAAACAACGGAGATAATAAAAAAATAATTATTCCGCAACTCGATTGCGGCTGCATTATGTTAATTCCTAAAAGGTGAAATATGGCAAAATACGTTACTTTCAGTTTTGACGACGGAGTAGAGCAAGACAAAAGGTTTGTATCCGAACTGAATAAATACGGCTTTAAGGCTACGTTCAATATAAATACGGGCATACAAACGCGCGCAAATTGTTGGGTAAATAACGGCGTAGAAATTCACCGTATGAATATCAAAGGGCTGAAAGAGTTGTATGCGGGGCATGAAGTTGCCGTACACACTCTTACTCATCCTTTTCTTGAAAAACTCGACGACGAAACCGTCTTCAACGAACTGTATTATGACAAAAAAAATATAGAAGAAATATTCGGAACCGAAGTTGTAGGAATGGCGTATCCTTACGGAACGTATAATGACAGAGTAATAAAAATCGCACGCGATCTCGGAATAAAATATGCAAGAACTGCGGGAACGAGTATGAAGTTTTCCGTTCCCGAAGATCTTATGAAATACATGGGGACGTGTCATTTTTCAAACTCCGAAATTTTCCGCCTTATAGACGAATTCGACGCGCTTGAAGACAACGGCGAACGAAAGATATTATATATTTGGGGGCATACCTACGAATTTGACGTTATGCAAAAATGGGATTTGCTTACCAAAATACTTGAACGGCTAAAAACGGTAAACGCGCAGTTTGTAACAAACCGCGTCGCATTCGGCTTATAAAAAATACCCTTTGCTGAAATCGGCGAAGGGTATAAGAATATAAAGGATATAAAATATATATTACGTTTTATAAAACTTGTTCATGCTCTTTCTGTAGTCGTTCGGCGTAATCCGTACTTCGCGCTTGAAAATCGCGTTAAAATACGATTGAGAGCTGAATCCGCAGTTTATAACTATATCGGTAATTGTCGCGTCGCTTTCAAGCAGCATTTTCTTCGCCGCGTTGATTTTCTGGTTGATAATATACTGGTGCGGCGTAATTCCCGTAACCTGCGTAAATAGTTTATGAAAATAATTGGGGCTTAAAAAAACGTGGTTCGCAACGTCTTTAAGACGAATATTTTTATTGTAATTCGCAACGATAAACCGCTTGGCTTCGGTAATCGCTTTCGAAACGTTTCCGTTTACGAATTTTTGCTTTTCGTAATAGTCGCGGTTTTCGGCAAGACGAAAAATTATATCGTTTACATGGCTTTGTATTCTCAGTTCGGCATACGGGTTGTCGTTGGATTTTGCGGGGTATTTGAGCAGCGAAAAGAATCTGTCAAGAAAGATTTTTGCTCCGAACGCCTGCATCTGTGCGGGCAGACTGTCAAGAATTTCTTTTATCTTTCCGTCTTCGACCGATAAATACAGATAATAGCATTTGAATGGGTTAATAGAACATCTTTCGTCGCCCGGTTTACATATGATTATGGAATATTGCTCCAGATCGTGCTGTTCGCCGTTTATAAACGTCGTGCCCGATTTCGAAAGATAAAGTTCTATCTCGTAATTCTGGCATATTCTGGGCGGCGTCTTCGTCTTCTTCTTGTGTATCCATTCTGCTTGGCTCGAATCGAAATATCCCGCGCCGATATAGTTAAAACGCGATACCAAATCCATTTTGTATTTCCCCGAAAAAGTAATTTTTCTATATAATCGACTAAAATTATTATATCATCAATCGTAGTAATAATCAATCAAAAACGTCATATTTTCTTATTATATCGGAGTGTTTTTTATGAAAATTACTTATTTAGGACAGAACGGACTGTTTATCGAGAGTAAGAATTCAAAAATTTATATCGATCCGTATCTGTCCGATTCGGTCGCCAGAACGGAGCCGAAAAACAAACGCCGTCAGCCGATTGACGCAAAATATTTACTTATAAAGCCCGACGTAATCGTTATAACCCATATGCATGGTGACCATTATGACATAGAAACGCTTGACGTGTTGCTTTATAATAACGAAAAATGCACACTTATCATTCCGCCGTCCGTGTTTGTTTTAGTTAAAAAAAGGTATCCGCAAAACAACTGCGTATATATGCGCAACGGTACAAGTTACACCATAAACGGCGTATTGTTCATCGCCGTAAAAGCGGAGCATTCCGACCCCGAAGCGATAGGTATTATCGTATCTTCAGAAGAAAAAAATCTGTATATCACGGGCGACACGTTATACAACGAAAACGTATTTGCAAGTCTGCCGAAAATCTGTTTAGACGTCGTTTTTCTGCCGATAAACGGTTACGGCAACAATATGAACGCCGTCGACGCAAAAAGGTTTGCAAATCGTATAGACGCAAAAACCGTCGTTCCCGTCCATTTCGGAATGTTTGACGATCTTACGGGGCAGGAACTGGCTTGCGAAAATAAAGTTATTCCCGAAATATACAAGGAGATAAAAATATGAAAGTTACCGACGTAAAAACCTTTGTTGTAGATTGTTTCAGAACCAACTGGGTTTTTGTAAAAGTATATACCGACGAAGGCATTTGCGGCGTTGGCGAAGGCACGCTCGAATACAAAGAAAAAGCGCTTTGCGGCGCGGTCGAACACATTAAAAATTATCTTGTCGGCAAAGATCCGCGGCAGATAGAAAAACATTATCACGATATATACCGCGACGCTTACTGGCGCGGCGGCGCAGTGCTTATGAGCGCGCTTTCCGCAGTCGAATGCGCGTTGTGGGATATTTTGGGCAAATCGCTCAACGTGCCTGTGTATCAGCTGCTTGGCGGTAAGGTCAACGAAGATTGCCGCATATACGTCAACGGCTGGTTTTCTGGCGCAAAAACTCCCGACGAATTTGCCGAAAAAGCAAAAGCCGCCGTCAAACGCGGAGTTACCGCAATGAAATGGGACCCGTTCGGCAAAAGTTATTTGCAGATATCGAACAAAGATCTCGATACTGCTCTCGAATGCGTCGCAAAGGTAAGGGAAGCGGTCGGTAACGGCGTAGATATCCTTATCGAAGGTCACGGCAGGTTCGACGTGCCTACCGGCATAAAGATTGCAAAAGAACTCGAACAGTTCAAGCCTATGTGGTTCGAAGAGCCCGTTCCGCCGAACAATATCGAAGCGTTAAAGGCAGTGCGCGATAAATCGCCCGTGGCCATTTCCGCAGGCGAAAGACTTTATACACGGTTCGATTATAACCCGCTTTTTGCAATGCGCGCAGCCGATTATATTCAGCCCGACGTTTCGCATTCTGGCGGGATAATGGAGCTTAAAAAGATTGCCGCTATCGCCGAAGCAAACTATATTCCGTTTGCTCCGCACAACCCGTCGGGACCTGTTGCCAACGCGGCAACTCTGCAACTTGCGGCATGCTGTCCGAATTTCTGCATTCTCGAGATTATGTATTCAGATGTAGATTACCGCAAATACATTACAAACGATAATCTTATTTATGAAGACGGCAGAATAAAAATAGGCGATAAGCCGGGGCTTGGCATCGAACTTAACGAAGAAGAATGTCTTAAACATCCTTACGTCGAGCATAATCTGCGCCATTACACGGGCGCGCTTACCGATATCCGCCCGCCTAAGACCGAATTTTATTTTTAACGGAGAACAATATGAGCGAAAAATGGGCTTTAGTTACTGGCGCGTGCATTAACACCGGAGCGGCGATAGTAAAAAAGTTTGCAAGCAAAGGCGAAAACGTTGTTTTTACGGGCAGAAACGCAGAGCGCGTAAAAGCCGCCGAAAATAACTATAAAGCCGAATTTCCCGAAGTGAAAATTATCGGCAAAACGCTTAACGCCTTAAATGAAGACGGTTCGGTAGACGAAAACGGCGTCGTTTCGCTGTTCGAAAGTCTTGATCGTTCGGGGATAACGGTTTCCGATCTTGTTCTTAACGCCGCCGATCTCGGTGTCGGTTTCAATGTTTTTGAAAGTCCGCTCGGTGATTTTCAAAAGGTAATAAATACAAATCTTGTGTGGAATTACTGCATAATACAAAATGCGGTTAAAAGAATGGCTAAGAACGGCGGAAGTATAACATTTATAAACTCTAACACGGCTTACAGGGCTATTCCCGAAAGAGCGTCTTACTCTGCGTCAAAAGGCGGACAGTTAGGTCTTATGCGCGCGCTTGCACTCGATCTCGGCAAATACGGTATACGGGTAAACGCAGTTCTTCCGGGAATGATTCACACCGACAGAACGGATAAAAATCCCGAATTTTACAAAAACGTTCCGTCAGCTTTTTCTCCGCTCGGAACTATTGCCGAAGGCAGCGATATAGCCGACGCGGTATGGTATTTTGCCGCCCACGCTAAAAACACCACGGGCGCGGAACTTACTGTCGATTGCGGCAATTCCATTCAACTTTATCCCATTATCGATTAAAAATCAATATCCCGTCATTCTGATACTTGCTCACTTGCTCGGCTTCCGAAGGATCCAGGCGCTCCGCGCCGCACCTTAACACAATCAATCATAGCCTTCGCCACTTGGAGAAGGGGGACCGCTTGCGGTGGATGCAGACTAAAAAACCTATTTTTCCGTGCGGTCTATTCCATTTCCGCCAAGCACATATTAAGGTCATCCTGATACTTGCTCACTTGCTCGGCTTCCGAAGGATCCAGGCGCTCCGCGCCGCATATTCTGATAATCCGTTACCGCATGACCTGCAATGTTGCTCCGGCATATTTAATAATTCGTCACGACGTAATCTACACAACCGCCTTTACGGGCGGCTTTTTACATGAATAGCTTCTTTTAACTTAAAAACTTAAAGTTCGACAGCAAGAAATTATATAAATACAGCAATTTTTTTATTGCAATCGGCAATTTTTTGTATTATTATATTTTCATAAAAAACTCGGTCGGAAAAGCGTTCGTATGTAACGGAAACATATCTGTCCGTCCGAAAAAGGGTGAAAAAATGAAATACGCTATTTTAGGTTTCGGTTCCCGCGGGGATTTTTACGACGGTCTTTTTAAGCAGATCGAAAACACACAACTTGCCGCGGTCTGCGATAAACGTCAAAGCAGACTCGACCTTTGCAAAACTCGTCATAATGGCGAAAACGTCCGCTATTTTACAGACGATAAAGAATTTTTCGCCGCGGGAAAGCTTGCCGATCTTTGCGTGATTTCCACTCTTGACGAACAGCACGCCGATCATGCAGAAGCCGCTTTGAAATGCGGATACGATCTTCTGCTCGAAAAGCCGATTGCTTGCAGCGAAGCGGATTGCGAAAGAATATATCGCACGGCAACCGAGCTTAACCGCAAGGTGACCGTTTGCCACGTTCTGCGCTACGCGCCTTTCTTTGCCGCTATAAAGCACGAAATCGAATCTGGTGCTTACGGCAAAATTCAGACGATTACTCTTACCGAGAACGTCGGCTGGTGGCATCAGGCGCACTCTTATGTTCGCGGCAACTGGCACAACACAAAGAAGACTTCGCCCATGATTATTGCAAAATGCTGTCACGATCTCGATCTTCTCAATTGGTTTATGGGTTGTGATCCGTCGTCTGTAAGTTCTATGGGGTCGCTCGATTATTTTACGAGAAAGAACGCGCCCGAAAACAGCGGTGATAACTGTTACGATTGTCCCGCGGCAAAGGATTGCCTTTACAACTGTGAATTTATTTATTGGGATCTGCAACTTAAAAAAGGCAACAGCGCATGGCCTGTAGACGTAATACTTTTTGGCAAAGAACCCACGCACGAAAATCTTACCGCTGCGTTAAAGGCTTCGCCTTACTGCAAATGCGTTTTCAAAAATGATAACGATGCCGTCGATCATCAGGTTGTAAACGTGCTTTACGAAAACGGCTCGACAGCGCAGCTTACCATGACGGCATTCAGTGAAAAAGGCGGCAGGGATATCTATCTGCATTGCGAAAAAGGCGAAATTTACGGGCAGATGTCCGATAATATAATCCACTGCACATTGTTCGGAAAGAGCAGTAAGCAGATCGACATCAACAAAGAATCCGATAATAACTTCGGTCACGGCGGCGGCGATATCCGTATGATACACAATATAGTCGACGGCTACGAAAACCGCCATACTTACGATATAAGTTCGCTTTCGCAGTCTATGTCGAGTCATATGCTCGGCGTTGCGTCCGAAAGTTCGCGCCTATTCGGCGGTTTGCCCGTAATA
>CAKQXZ010000062.1 GCA_934292955.1 uncultured Clostridia bacterium | reverse complement strand
GATAGGAGCGGTGACGAAGGAATTATATCCGAGAATAGGCAAAAAGTACGACACGACAGCAAGCAAGGTTGAACGCGCGATACGTCACGCAATAGAAGTAGCATGGAACAGGGGAAGGACGTCTGTGTTTAACGAAATGTTGGGTGTAGAAGCGTTCACGGCTAACGAAAAGCCGACCAATTCCGAATTTATGGCACTGATTGCCGACAGACTTATGCTGCAAAACTATATACTTTACTGATAGAAGTTTGTTGCAAAAATAAAACTTTAGTGCGATAAAAGTATCTATATCATAACAGAAAATAACAAAACAAAAAACGTGGCGCCGTCAGGTATCCACGTTTTTTACGTTTTATAAATTTTATGAATTCAAATATGAATAATAAATATCGAATGAAAACGCTTGATTTTAGTCGTGATATTCGATCATTATCGTTATAAGTCCGCCGAGAGTTACATCTTGTTTCTTTTTATGTACGCAAGCGGTAGTACCGTATTTCCGGTTTACTTCGGAATAAAATTCGTCGAGTTTATCCGAATCGTTTTTGACTTCGGAATATTTTTTGAATTCGGTTTTTTAAATGCTGTCGTAATTGTTGTAATCGATTTCGTTTTTATATGCGTAATATCCGTTGAGAGCGGTTGTAAAAGAAACGTATGAATTGCCTTTTTCAAGCGCTTCGAATTCGTAATATTCGACTGTTGCGATATTGTTTTTAATCTTTACTGACGGGCGGTATTCCGCGCCGACGCCGCTTATGACTATTTTGATTTTTGTATAGCATTCGTGTTTTTCGGAATAATTTTCGTTAAAATCGGCGGTGTCGGATGCCGAAGGAAAATAGTATTCGAACACTTTCTGATTGTTGCCTGTATACTCGTAGTTATAAATGAAATCTTTGGAAGAGTAGTAATACTTGAAGTCTTTAGTCGTCTCTAAAACGGCTTCTGTAGACGAGTTTAAAAGTTGAACTTCTTTTACGTTGTGGCGGTATATCGTGCCGAGTTCGGTGCCGCCGCCGGTAATCGAGCCTATATAAACGGTTTCTACTTTGCCGCTCATTCCGCAGGAAGAGCATAAGCAAAGTGTGGCGACGCAGACTGCGATCGATAAAAATCTGATAAGTTTTTTCAAAATGAATCTCCTTCAGAGCAAAATATGCTCTTTTTTGTTTTATTCTACCATGGTTTACCCGTTATGTCTAATATTTTTCGCTTTTTTGTTGACAAAATAAAAAAAATATCATATACTTCCATATATCGACGATAAATCGATGCGACGACAGTTTGTTGCCGTTTGCGGTATCGGATCGTCGTTTTTCGGAGGAAAAAATGGCTCTTAACTTAGTATATTACAGAGTAAACGAACTTGATTTCAAATTCAACGAAGCGGTTAAGCCCAATTCATCTTTTCAGATTAAACCTAAAATCGAATGCAAGGTGGCAAAAAAAGAAGAAACGCTTTTTGTTAATCTTACGTTAAAAATAAATGAAGATATATCGTCTCCCGTGCCGTTCGATCTTAAAGTTATGCTCGCGGGTACGTTCAAAACCGGCGACGGTGCGCCGCTCGATACAATCGATCAGAAAACGCAGGTCGGCGAAGTTTTTTCGGTGCTTTATCCATACCTTCGCTCGATAGTTTCTTCGCTTACGGTAAACTGTAATATTCCCGCGTATATTTTGCCGTCTGTCGACCCTGAACAGCTTATCGAAGGCGACGGCGAAGCAAAAAAAAATAATTTTAATTGAATTATATTAAAACCGTCGGTTAACAGGCGGTTTTATATTTTGCCGAAAAACCGTACTGTTTTAGCAGCGGTGCGGCATATAATGAGTTCGGATTATTGTATAAAATGCTTTACTTTAGTCGAAAAACATGTTATAATGGGCGTAATACTTATCGAAACATCGTCGATAGGGGGTAGCACATTAAATCCCTATGCCGCAAAAATAATACGCGGCGAAACAAAAATGCTTGATGTTTCATAAAAAAGGAGAAAAATGAACTCAGACGACCCTGACCCTGACAGTATTGCGTTACTTATCGTTTTACTGATTGTACTGGTACTTATGTCCGCCTTCTTTTCGGCGACCGAAACCGCGTTTTCCGCGGTGAACAAGACCAAACTGCGCGTCAAAGCGCAGGACGGAAACAAACGCGCCAAAAACGCGCTTGCTCTTGCCGAAAACTATGACAGACTGCTTTCCACCATACTGATAGGCAACAATATCGTAAATATCACGCTTGCCACACTTTCGACCGTACTGTTTACCCACCTTCTGGCGGGCGGCGGCAAAGAGGCGATGGCTGCTACCGTATCGACGGTTGTTGCGACGATTGTCGTTCTTATTTTCGGCGAAATCACTCCTAAAATGATCGCCAAAGAAAAATCGGAAACCGTTGCAATGCTTACGGGGTATCCTATCAGATTTTTTATGATAATTCTTTTCCCGTTGTCGATTACCTTTGCGGGACTGAAATTATTGCTCCGCAAAATCTTCAAGTTCAACAATGAAGAGAAGATAACCGAAGAAGAATTGCTTACTATGGTGGAAGAAGCGCAAGAAGAAGGATCGCTTGATAAAGAAGAACGCGAACTTATTTCGAGTTCTATAGAATTCGACGACGTTCTTGTGGAAGATATTCTCGTTCCCAGAGTTAACGTCGTTGCTGTTTCCGTCGATATGCCGATGGAACAGGTCAAAAAGATGTTTCTTGAACACAATTTTTCGCGCATGCCCGTATATCGCGGGTCTATCGATTCCATTATCGGTATGATCCACAATATCGACTTTTTTACCGCGCTTGAACGCGGCGAAACAAGCATATGCGATTGTATTACGCCTACCGCCGTCGCTACGGAACATATGAAAATTTCGACCTTGCTTAAAAGCATGCAACGTCAGAAAGTGCATATGGCTATCGTCGTGGACGAATACGGCGGAACGCTCGGCATTGCCACTTTAGAAGATATTCTTGAAGAACTTGTAGGCGAAATCTGGGACGAACACGACGAAGTGGTCGAATATTTCACCAAGGTTAACGACACTACGTATCTTGTAGACGGTCGCGCCGAACTCGATAACTTTTTCACTCTTTTCGGTTTTGACGACGACGAATCCGATAAATTCGATTCGCAGACCGTAAGCGGGTGGGTTATTGAAAAATTAGGTTACATACCTAAAAAATTCGAAAAGTTCGATTATGAAAATCTGACGATTTCGGTTAACAAACTTACGCAGCGCAAAATTCTTGAAGTTAAAGTTGTTATCAACCCGCGCGAAACCGAAAACGAAGAAGAATCGAAAGAGTAAGACTTTTATAAAATTACATATTGTCGATATACTGTTTACATATCTATATAAAACTAAATTTTTTTATCGGAAGGTGTGATTAAATGAAAAAATTAGGACTCGCTCTCGGAAGCGGCGGCGCAAGGGGCGTTGCGCACATAGGACTGTTGCAGGCTCTTCTGGATAACGGCATTAAGCCGCAGTGCATTTCGGGCTGTTCGATGGGCTCGGTAGTGGGCAGTTGTTATGCCGTCGGTATGTCGCCCAAGCAGATGATGGACGAAGTGATGGCTCTTAAAATGATGGATCTTATGGATCCCGGTATAAACGCTTTATATAAAGGCACGCTGTTCAAAAGCAAAAAACTTACCGCAACTCTCGGACGTTATTTAGGGCATATAAACTTTGATGCGTTAAGCATTCCTTTTTCGTGCATTGCCGCCGACATTGTTACCGGCGAAAAAATCGTTTACGATAAAGGCGAAGTTCTTCCCGCGGTGCAGGCAAGTTCGTCTATTCCGCTTGTTTTCAGTCCTATTCAGGATAACGGAAGACTTATTTGCGACGGCGGCATCGTTTGCCGTGTTCCCGTTGAAGAAGTAAGGGCGCTCGGAGCGGACGTTGTTCTTGCAATGGACGTTTTAGCTCCGCTCAGCCGCGACGTAAAAATCGACAATATGCTCAAGTATCTGCTTCGCGTAATCGACGTTTACGACAATGCCAATACCGAAAAGTATAAAAAGGAACACCCTGCGGATCTTTATATCTGGCCGGATCTCGGCAATATCAGCATGTACAAAATCGACAGACCGAATTTTGAGATATGCTATCGCAAAGGTTACGAATGCGCTATGAACGCAATGCCGCAGATTAAAAAGATGATTGAAGACTGACAATAAGTCTTGCTATAAGTCGATTATCGGCATATTATGACTATGAACGGCGCATTTTTATGCGTCGTTTTTTATATAAAAAGCGGGTGTAGTTATGAAAATTTATCCTTGCGTATATATTTTAGAAAATAAATATAAAGTGGTCGTTGCGTCGGCGGATGAGTTTATATGTACGCTTATCGCGGGAGGAAAAGAGATAAAAGACAGCGTCGGCGGGCTTATGCGCGGCGGCGACGTTCACTCTTTTTTAGTAGATTACGACCTTTTGGAAAGGAACGGCGGGTATACAGTCGTTTGCAGAAAGGTTATAAAACGGCAGGCATATTACAGCAAGTTCGGTAAGCCCGAAGAGTTTTATTTTGATTTCTCGGGCGGAAAATACAAAGGTTATCCCGAGCAGCCGTTTAATATGTTTTACATATCCGACGTGCATAATCTGTTTGAGCAAGCGGAAAAACTTGCCGATTTTGCGCGGAATAAAGTCGATTTACAGGCGATTGCGTTCGGCGGAGATCTCGGAGAGATCGAAAACAATAAAAATGCCGTGGATTTCTGCAAGTTTATGTATGAAATGACTAAAGGCGAAATCCCCGCGATTTTTTGCCGCGGCAATCACGATACGCGCGGAAACTATGCGCCCGAACTTTCGCTTTATGTCGGGATGGACGGGTACAACGGTTATTTTACATTTAACTACAAGGGTTTTAACGGTATCGTTCTCGATTGCGGCGAAGATAAAACGGACGATTGTATTTCATACGGCGGCGGCGCGGCTTTTCACGAGTACCGCGTAAAAGAAAAAGAATTTATCGGAAACATTGCCCGCGAAGGTCGCAAGTTTGACGTTGCGCTTTGCCATATCGGGTTTATGCTAAAAACAAATATGTACGCCGAGTTTGATATCGAGCGTGAGTTATATTCGGAGTGGGCGGAAAGCCTTAATAAAATTCGTCCGTCGCTTATGGTTTGCGGACATACCCATGAACGCGCTTTCGACCTTGCTTGCAATAACCAGATGCAACCGTTTACCTATCCCGTTTTAACAGGCGGCAGCCTTAGCGGAAAAGATATTACCGCTTCGCTTATTACTTTTTATAAAGAAAGAATAGCCGTTAAATCAGTGGATAAATCGGGCGTTTCGGATAACGTAATTGTTATCGACAGAACGCGCTGAACCGCCGATAACCGACCTATAGACGGGTATTTTGAAGTTTTATTAAGAAAGTCCTTGCATTAAAGTTGCTTTGTAAGGGCTTTTTTATATACATTTTTACCGTTTGTGTCGCAATTTCGACCGAGTATAGAAAAAGGGTTGAATTTGTTTTTTGCAGCGGTTATGATATAGCCGACAAAAAGGAGTTGAGCGAATGAAGATTGAAATCAAAATCGAAAAAGATTGTGCCGAACCGAAAGTTATAGTCGTAACCGACAAAGTTACCGAAGAAGTCAACGATATATTAAAAAAACTTTCGGAAAAGCCGTCGGGAATGTTAGCGGGTTTTAACGGCGACAAAGCGACCGTTCTCGAACCCGATAGCATATACCGCATTTACGCTTCGGGCGGGAAGGTATATGCCGAAACGCAGTCGGAAACTTTTGTTTTAAGAATGCGGCTTTACGAAGCGGAGGAACGGCTTGCGGGGCGGGCGTTCGCAAGGATATCTAACGGCGAAATGGTCAATCTTAAAAAAATCAAGCGGTTAGACCTTAGTTTTACGGGAACCATTTGCATTTCGCTTACGAACAAAACGGTGACTTACGTTTCAAGGCGATATGTTTCTAAAATAAAACAAACATTAGGGTTATAAGGTGGTAAAAATGAAAAAACAAATAATATTGCGCGGATTATTGGGCGTGCCTGTCGGAATTTCGATCGGCTTTATAATTACGGTTATCGTTTCGTTTTTTGTGGGGAAAGGCGTATATTGTCCCGCGACGCCCGAGCTTATAAAAACCATGGGCAACGAATTGAACGCAGTCGTTTTGCAGACCGTTCTGCTTGCGATTATGGGCGCGGGCATAGGCATGGCGTCGGTTATATGGGAACTTGATTCCTGGAGTCTTGCAAAGCAAAGCGGAATATACTTTTTGATTTTGTGTCTGGTAATGCTTCCCGTCGCATACGTCGCAAATTGGATGCGTCACTCGGTTTCGGGCGTGCTGATTTATACGGGGGTATTTGTCGCTGTATTTGTAATCGTGTGGCTTGTTCGGTATTTTATCTGGAAAGGCAGAATAAAAAAATTAAATGCTTTGGTCAAGAACGCCGAAAAATCCGAATAATATTAAAAGCCGCGCGTTTTTCTAGACGAACGGCGCAAGGCGTATGCGAAAAACCGCCGACAAAAGCTTATGTATCCATTTATAAAACAAAAATTCCCGCTTGAAAGATATTTTTTGCGGGAATTTTTTATGGCTATTTTATGCCGTTTCGGTAGCCGAAAAAATACCGGCGGCGGGTGAAAAACGCGGCGGTTTTCGTCTGCAAAAAAAACTGAAAATATTTTTCGATTTGAGTTTTACGATTGTTGACAAAGCACATTTTTAAGTGATAGTATATAAACCGATTTTTGTTTTTTGTCGGCGGTTGCGCTTAGGGATTCCGATCGTCATCACTAATTGATGATAAGGAAAGGAATCTCTATACAGAACAACGCGTAAAACCGTCTGATAGGTTCTATAACAAATAAAGGAGTTCGGGAAAAATGGCTAAGTATATTTTTGTAACCGGCGGTGTTGTGTCGGGGCTTGGAAAAGGCATTGTTGCGGCCTCGCTAGGGCGGCTGCTTACTCTCCGCGGGCTTAAAGTTACCGCACAAAAACTCGACCCGTACATGAATATCGATCCGGGTACGATGAATCCTACTCAGCACGGCGAAGTATTCGTTACCGACGACGGAGCGGAAACCGATCTCGATCTCGGACACTACGAAAGATTTATCGACCATAATCTTACAAAGTACAGCAATCTTACGTCGGGCAAGGTCTATTGGTCGGTGCTTAATAAAGAACGTCAGGGGCTGTATCTCGGTCAGACGGTGCAGATAATCCCGCACGTTACCAACGAAATTAAATACTTTATCAAAAAGAACGCCGACACGAGCGGCGCGGACGTGGTTATCACCGAAATCGGCGGCACGATAGGCGATATCGAAAGCCAGCCATTTCTGGAAGCGATTCGTCAGTTCAGCCGCGAAGTCGGAAGAGAGAATTGCCTGTTCATTCACGTCTGTCTTGTTCCTTACATTTCGGGGTCGGACGAATATAAATCGAAGCCTTGCCAGCACTCGGTCAAAGAACTGCAGTCGGTGGGCATTTATCCCGATATCATTGTCACCCGTTCCGAAGGCGACTGCGGCGAAAGCATAAGAAACAAAATCTCGCTTTTCTGCAACGTCAAGCCCGACTGCGTAATTTCAAACACCACCGTCGATTGCTTGTATAAAGCGCCGATGATGCTGCACGAAAACGGACTCGATACCGTTGCCTGCCGCGAACTCGGCATAAAAGAAAAACTCGATTTAACGCCCTGGATCGAACTTGTTAAAAATATCGACGCACGTAAAGGCAAGGTTGTCATCGCAATGGTCGGCAAATACGTTTCTTTGCACGACAGTTATTTAAGCGTGGTCGAATCGCTTAACCATGCGTCGTATTCGAACCGCGTGTTCGTTGACATTATGTGGGTGGACAGCGAAGAAATAACCGACAAAAACGTTGCGGAAAAACTTAAGGGAGCGGACGGAATACTTGTTCCCGGCGGCTTTGGCTCTCGCGGGGTGGAAGGCATGATCATCGCTTGCCGCTATGCGCGCGAAAACGATATACCTTATCTCGGTATTTGTTTGGGTATGCAGGTTTCCGTTATGGAATTTGCCCGTAACGTGGCGGGAATCGAAAACGCTACGAGCGGAGAGTTCGGCGACGGCAACAAAGTAATCGATCTTATGGAAGATCAGAAAGGCAAAGAAAAGGGCGGCACTATGCGGCTCGGTTCGTACCCCTGCAAAATAGAAGAAAACACCTTAATGCATAAAATTTACGGCGAAACGCTTATAAAAGAACGTCACCGTCATCGTTACGAATTCAATAACGATTACAGGGAAAAACTTCTTGCAAGCGGGCTTACGCTCAGCGGTACTTCTCCCGACGGACATATTGTGGAAACGGTCGAAGTCAAGGGCAATAAATTCCATCTGGGCGTTCAGTTTCACCCCGAATTTACGTCCCGGCCAAATCGTCCTAACCCCATTTTCAATGCTTTCGTAAAGGCGTGCAAAAAATCGGTGTAAAACGTTGTAAACAGTATAAAAATGTTAAAAAACCTGCGTATAGGTCGATTATCGGCTTGTTCGCAGTTTTTTTATTGCCTTTTGGCGGGGTGGCGGAGAAATCGGAGTGAATTTGCGGCAAAACAAAGCGTTTTTTGGCTTAAAAACTCGGTTTCGGCGGTTAAGACGGCAAAAATCGACATAAAAACAAGGCGGAAAAGGCTCGTTTGCAGGTGGAAAAAGAGCGTTTATCGGTAAATCTGTTAAGCAAACACGCCCGCGTTTGTTCAACAATTATTGAGAAATAGCAAATGAAGCAGGCGTTATTTCGAAAATTCGATTACATAAAAAAGCAAAAACGGTTTAATTCTTTTATCGCAAAAATTTATGCAGAGCAAAAAGCGTGAAAAATCGAGCCTGAAAATGGCGCGTATTATCTGCGATTTTTATTAACTCTACTCACGGTAGAGTTAGTTTATTGTTCGGTAGAGAAACTTCAATCATCCGTTTATGCGATGATTATATGCAGTAGAGAGTGCAGGTACAACAGTAAAGTCCATAAAACGGCATGCGGCGATAATACGCTTTACATTTTTCGGCATATGGCTTATAATATCCGTACAGTTATGAAAGACAAAAAGACGGTATACTATACCGATGAGCAAAACGACGAATTTTCGTCGGCAAAAATTACGCCCGGAAAAATCGACGGCAGTTACAGATATGTTCGCGACGGTTTTTTTGCCCGCATTTTTTCATTTATAATGTACCGCCTGATCTTTATGCCGTGGAGTTTTGTTTACCTTAAAATAAAATACGGGTTTTCGATAAAAAACCGCAAGGTAATAAAACAGGCTAAAGACGGTTTCTTTCTTTACGGAAACCACACGACCAGCGACGCCGACCCTTACGTCCCCACAATGGTTGCGTTTCCCAAGGACGTGCATGTGGTGGTTGCGCCCGCCAACGTGTATATTCCCGTAATCGGAAAAATCGTGCGCTACATCGGCGCGTTGCCTTTGCCCGACGACATGGAAGCCACTCATAACTTTATTTCCGCAATCGAAAAGCGTTGCGAGCAGAAAAAAGCGATATGCATTTATCCCGAAGCGCATATCTGGCCGTATTGTACTTTTATAAGAAACTTCAAAGATCAATCTTTCCGTTACCCGATAAAGTACGATAAACCCGTTTTCTGTTTTACCAACGTTTACAGCAAACGCAAAAGAAGAACGCCGCGTATGACGACTTATGTAGACGGTCCTTTTTATGCGGATAAAAGTCTGCCGATTGCGGCGGCTCGCAAAAAACTTCGCGACGAAGTGTTTGCGGCAATGACGGAGAGAAGTAAACTTTCCGACTATGACGGGATAGTGTACGTTAAAGCGACGGGAAACGGCGAAAATCCTGACGGCGAAAACAAAGCCGACAATAAGTAATCGGACGGGGGAAGATTAAGTTGAATTTATTGTTTTGCGGAAACGACAAAGTGTTTGACGGAGTTCTTACATGTCTGCTTTCCATAATGAAAAGAACGCCCGACAACCCTGTTCTGAACGTGTATCTTTTTACGATGGACGTATCGCGAATTAAAAGCGATTATGTGCCGATAACCGACTTCGAAGCCGAGTTTTTGCAGAGAATACTTCAAAAAAGCAATGCAAAAAGCTCGGTTAAAAAGATTGACGTTACCGATTATTACGAAAAACTTTTTGCGTACTGTCCGAACGAAGGTGCGTACTGTTCGCCTTACACGCTCATACGATTGTTTGCCGACCTGATAGACGAAATTCCCGATAAACTTTTATATCTCGACGCCGACATAATGTTCAACCGCGACGCAAGGCTGCTTTACGATATAGACGTAAGCGATTACGAGTATGCCGCCGCGAACGATCATTACGGCAAATACCTTATACGTTACGACTACATCAACGCGGGCGTTTTACTTCTTAATATGAAAACGATCCGTAAAACGGGTCTGTTTGAAAAGGCGCGAGAACTTATACGGACTAAAAAATTGACTTTTGCCGATCAGAGCGCGATAATCCGCAGCACCACAAAGAAAAAACTTTTGCCGCAGAAATTCAACGATCAGAAGTTTCTGCATAAAAGTACGGTTGTGCGCCATTTCAGCAAGAGACTGTTCTGGCTGCCGTATCCGCATACGGACAACATTAAGCAATGGCACGTCGAAAAAGTGCATAAAGTGTTTAAGTACAAATGTTTCGACGATATTTACGAAGATTATTTCAAGTATAAAGAGTTATACGAAAATGGCATGTTTGCCGAGTGATTGCGCGGTAAATCGATTTGTCTGACGCGTAACCGATAACTGCATAAGCCGCGCTGTCGATTGTTATTTTTATCGCGCGGCGTGCTTTGCGAAGGACTGAATGCAAAGTCGAAAAAAATAAATATAGGAGAGAGTAAACAAATATGGCAACGCAAAAGGTGGTACCGATCTTTTACGCTTGCGACGAGCCCTTTATCAAATATGCGGCTGTGTCGTTAAAGTCGATGCTGGATAATGCTTCGGGCGATCGTTTTTATAGAATACATATACTTATAACCGACGTTTCGGAGCAGACGAAGGCGAAAATTATGAAACTCGAAAGAGATAACGTAGAAATTTCTTTCGAAGATGTAAGCGAGTATCTTAAAAATCTTTCCACAAAACTTCCGCTTCGCGATTATTATTCAAAAACGACATATTTCAGAATGTTTATTCCCGATATGTTCCCGCAGTACGACAAGGCGATTTATATCGATTCCGATACTGTTGTGCTGAAAGATATTTCGGAACTTTATGGCATCGAACTCGACGATAATTACGTCGGCGCGGTTACAGAACGCGCTATGACGCACGAGCAGGTTTTCGGCGATTATGCCGAAAAGGTTGTGGGAATAGACAGATTTGCGTATTTTAATGCGGGCATGCTGCTTATGAACTGCAAGGTTCTTCGCGAAAAAGATTTGCTCGGCGGATTTTCAAAATTGCTTGCGTTTTATAATTTTGTGGTAACGCAGGACGAAGATTATCTCAACGTTTTGTGCAAAGATAAAGTAAAACTTCTCAATCCCAAATGGAATGCCGAAATATTCAAAGGTATACCGGTAGCGGAAAAGGATCTTGCGGTTATTCACTATATAATGACGTCAAAACCATGGCACTACGCCGATTGTATGCTTGCCGAGTGTTTTTATAAGTACGCAAAGCAGACCGAGTTTTACGGCGAAATCTGCGACGAACTGAAGAATTATACCGATGAAGAACGTCAACGCGACACGGAGTGCGGAACAAACCTGAAACTTCTTGCCGAAAAAGAAATCGCCAAAGAGGACAATTATCTTAAAAAGCTCCGCGCCTGTCAGGCGGGAGATCGGGTAAAAGTACTTGAAAAAATAGACGAACTTGAAGCAGACGGCGTTTTCGACGTCGACGTAGAAGAAGATCCGCCTACAAAACCGCTCCCCGACGGCGTTGACTTTGCTTACGAAAAACTTTCAAGCAAAATAAAATCCAAAACGGCTTTCACCGTCGCAAGAGTTTTTCTTAACTCCATTCTCCGCACAAAAAAACTTATCGTGCGCGACATTAAGGGAGTTGAAAATCTGCGTTCGGTCGAAGGCGGGGCTATTATGACCTGCAATCATTTCAACGCGCTGGATAGTTTTATAATGCAGATGGTTTACGAAAAAGCCGACGTTAAAAAGCATAAATTTTATCGCGTTATAAGGGAAGGCAATTACACGTCGTTCGGCGGGTTTTACGGCTATCTTATGC
>CAKQXZ010000061.1 GCA_934292955.1 uncultured Clostridia bacterium | reverse complement strand
CGGTATATCTATCGCACGAATGCTATCCGACGATTAAAATGCGGCAAGATATTAAAAAGGCAGACTTCTGATTCGATTGCAAATGTTTTTGCATAAATAATAAATCGCTTTCATAATAATTTATGAGAGTGTTTTTATGTTTCCGGACTTTCAGACTATAACAGACAGAATAAAAAGAAATAAAATTCCTTTGATTATTTGCTGCGCATTTTTTATTATAGGTATTTTTTTTTCGTTGTTTTATTCATTACCCGAAGAAGGTGTGTTTTCGGAATGTACAACAATTTTCGATGTCGTAACAACATCGGTTTCGCCCAAATTCTTTATAATCAGACTTATATGCGAATATCTGATAGTTTGCGTCGCTTTTATTTGCGGTCTTTCTATTTATACTTTACCGTTGATTTTTCCGTTAGTGTGTTACCGCGGTTTTTTAATAGGGATGACTGTTAAAGCGCTGATTCCCGCATATTCGGTGGGCGGCGTTGCCGTCGGACTGTTTGTTGTAATTCCGTCGGGAATAATATCGTTCTTTGCCGTCTGCTGTACATGCGTTTTATCTTGCGACGCGCTTAACGGCAGACGAATAGTTTGCAAAAAAAATATCGAAGTTTTAATTTTTAATCTGCTTTTCTGTCTTATAATTGCAAGTGTTTCCGTGCTTTACATACTCATTGTTCAGTTAATAGTTATGAATCCGCTCAATTATAGAATATAATTCAGAAGAAATGATTGTCCAATGAATTATTATATCGTTTTAGCCGATACTAATCTCGGAGGTAATCATGAAAATAAAAAAAATGTTAAGCGTAGTTTGCGCAGTACTTTTAATATCGTCTGTTCCTGTCGGGCGTGCGTTTGCCCGCGGAAACTTTGTAGAATATCCTTTGGTACCTACCGATAAAATCGTAACGGATTTGCCTGTATGCGATACGGCAAAAAGCGCGTATCTTTGCGACTATACGTCGGGAACAATCATATACAGTAAAAACGAAAACGAAAGAAGACCCATTGCAAGTATGACGAAAATTATGTTACTTGTTCTTGCGTTCGAGAAAGAAAAAGCGGGCGAGTTTTCTCTTGACGAAACAATTAAGGTAAGCGCGAATGCGAGCGGTATGGGCGGTTCGCAAGTTTTTCTTGAAACGAACGGAGAATATCTTGCCGGCGATTTAATAAAAAGTATTATCGTTTCGTCGGCAAACGATTCAAGCGTTGCTATTGCCGAAAGATTATTCGGTAGCGAAATCGGTGCGGTAAGGGCAATGAACGAAAAAGCAGAAGAGATGGGGCTGAAAAACACCTTGTTTTCAAATTGTACCGGTCTTATGAAACCGACACAGTATTCGTCAGCAAAAGACGTTGCGGCAATGCTTTCGGCTCTTATCGGGTATGAAAAATATTTCGATTATAGCAAAATATATCTTGACGAAATACAGCATTCTAACAATCGTAAAACACAGATGACTAATACTAACAAGCTTGTCAAATATTATAACGGTTGTGACGGTGGTAAAACCGGCTTTACCAATGAAGCGGGATTCTGCCTTGCGGCAACGGCAAAAAGGGGAGCCACACGTCTTGTATCGGTGGTGATCGGAGAAGCGGACGGTAAAAAGCGTTTTGCCGATACTTCAGGTTTGTTTGATTACGGCTTTGGCAACTATTCTTCTAAATGCGTTCTTGCGTCCGATAAGCCGAGTGACTATTCAGTTGATGTAAAAGGCGGAAAGGCGAATTATGTGAATGTTGTTCCCGAAAAAGATATTCTTGTTTTCGGACTGAACAATACAAAAGAAAACGTGCGTATAGTTTTTGAACCCCAGACGGTTAGTGCGCCTGTAAATATTGGCGACGGGGCAGGTAAATTTATAGTCTTCAAAGATGAAATAAAAATAGCGGAGTATAACGCGGTCTGCTTTGAAAAAATCGACAGAATGGGGTATATTGATTATATAAAAGATATAACGACAGCATAAAATCTAAAATATAATATAATAGAAAAAGCGAGATATAATGTTCGCTTTTTCTATTATATTATGTCTAACAAAAATATAAAAATTGTTTTAGAATCCGATTATTATGCAGCAGATATATCCCGCAAGCAATGCGCTAAAAACGAGTATTCCTATAATAAAAAGGTTAATTTTTACATTGCATTTTTTACCGAAAAGAATTGTTAACGCAATGCCTGAATTTGCAATCAAACCACTAAGGCAAGCGCCGAAAGATATACTGCCGGAAACGAATAACTGGGCGATAATTACCGAAGAAGCACAGTTAGGAATAAGTCCGACCAGGGTTGAAAACAACGGAGCAAGGAAGGAGTTCGCTTTAAGAAAATCCGATAACGCGTCTTCGCCTATATAATATATTATTGTTGAAAATATCAAGTTGAATATAAGTACGACGGCGAATGTTTTTGCTGCATGAATCAGCGGGTGAAGAATGTGTTCGTGAAGAAATCCGTTTTCGTCATGATCAACGTTGTGTTTATGACCGCATCCGCAATCGGAACGTTCTGTCGTAGTATCTGTTTCTTCAATCGGGCGGTTATCGAATGTTTTTCCGAAAAGAAGATCAGTCAGATATCCGACTATGATGGCAAGGACGAATTTTATTATAAGTAACGGAAAAACAAGATAGAATTTTGAAAAGTCTGTCAACATAACGGGAATCGCTTCGTCGCTTGTCACTATAAAAACGGCAAGAAGCGTTCCTGCGCTAAGTTGTTTGTTTTTGAATCGTTCTGCCGCGACTACGGAAAATCCACATTGAGGAATAAGTCCGAGCGTTGCGCCGAGCGGCACGGATATTTTGTTTTTCGCCAGTTTTTTGCCTATGAAAGAAAAAATAAAATTAAAGGCAAAGACGAATATAAATATTTTTAGACTGTCAAGCAGTGCGTCAAGAATGACTTCCGACATCTGAATTTGCTCCTTTGGCACTGAATTTATATGAGTGATTTATCATGCGGATATTATATTCTATTTATTGACTATTCGCAAGTAAAAAAGTATTTTATGATAAAAAATCATTCTTTTATATACATCATTTGTTTCAGTTTTTTTGTTCCGAATGCTATAATTAAAGAAAAAAAGGAGCCATGTTATGAAAGGTTTCAAAAACGCGCTTATTTACATAAACGGAAAAGGCATTGAAAGAACGTCACTTACAGTCAAGAACGGTAAAATCGAATCAATCGGTAATAAAGAGCCGAACGAATATTACGATATCCCCGAAGATGCTGTCGTTGTTCCCGGTTTTATAGATGAACATATCCACGGATCGGCAAACTGCGACGCTATGGATGGAACGACCGAAGCGTTAGAAACTATAGCGCGTTCGATCGCCTGCGAAGGTACCGTAGGTTTTCTTGCTACGACTATGACTCAAAGTCCCGAAAACATTTCCAAAGCAATGTCCGCCGTAAAGGCATATAAATCAGATAAAAAAGATTACGGCGCAGAAGTTCTCGGTATACATCTCGAAGGTCCTTATATAAATAAAAGCAAAGCGGGTGCACAACCCGAAATTTATATCTGCGATCCGTCAATCGAACAGTTCGCAAAATATAACGAATTATCGGGCAATAATATCAAAATCGTTACTTTTGCGCCTGAAAACAACGGCAGCAAAGAGTTTGTCGAATATCTTGCAAAAAATAATATAAGGGCAAACGTCGGGCATACCGCGGCCAAATTCGCGCTTACCAAAGAAGCTCTTTCTTGGGGCGCGACCGGTATAACGCATACTTACAATGCTCAAAGCGCGTTTACACATCGCGAAGCGGGCGTTGTCGGTGCTGCGTTACTTCTTGACGAATATACTTGCGAATTGATTTGCGACACCATTCACGTCAGTGTACCTGCAATTCAGATTCTTGTAAAGAATAAACCAGCCGATAAGCTCGTGCTTATAACTGATGCTATGCGTGCGAAAAATCTTGGCGATACCGTTTCTGAACTTGGCGGTCAGACCGTTTATGTAAAGAACGGTGAAGCAAGACTTGCAGACGGAACTTTGGCCGGAAGCGTTCTTAAGATGAATGATGCGGTTAAAAATATGGTTACAAAATGCGGAGTAGATTTCTGCCGCGCGATAGACTATGCATCTGCAAACCCCGCAAAAAATCTCGGATTATCTGACTCGCTCGGTAGCATTGCCGAAGGTAAAAATGCGTCCTTTGCCGTACTCGATATAGATTTCAAAGTATTGTTAACCGTTCGTGACGGTGTTGTGATTTATCAGGCTTAATATAGATAAACAAACATAAATTACAAGCGAAATTTTATTCCGTAACACTATGGCAAAAACGCTTAGGATATGAATTATGAATAAACGTTTATTCGGTTTGCAAGATGTATCCGGGGCAAGAAACTTTATTTACGGCGCAGCGATAGTTTGGATTGTTTTCTTTCACAGCGGATTTTCCCTGAAAACAAAACTTTTTGAAACTATTAAATCTTACGGTGATTGCGGGGTTGAAATTTTCTTTCTGCTTTCGGGAATCTGTCTTTTTTATTCGTATTCAAAAGATGAAAACACATTAGCGTTCTATAAACGTCGTCTTGCTAAAATTTTGCCGCCTTATCTCATAGTATACGGTATAGTTTTTGTAATACTTGACGTTGCAGATTCATTTAATCTCGGCCAGTTTATACTTGACTATACGTTGTTGGATTTTTGGTTGCATGGACTTGGGCGTGCGCCTTGGTTCGTAGCTGCTATTATAGTATTTTATGCTTTCTATCCGTTAATTTATAGAATATTTTTCAAAGCAGAGAAGTATAAAATACTTAAAGTATCGATATTTTTTGCGAGCGTCTGCTTGCTAATTGTTATTCTTGTAATTTTTTGCCCGCATTTGAATATATTTGCGGCAAGAATCCCGGTTTTTATTGTCGGTTGCTTACTTGGCAGAACGGTATATAATGATTTTGACGTAAAATTCCGGCATTTACTGGTGTTGGCATTATTTCTTATCGGAACTTACGCTTTATTCGGATTTGTTAATATTTGGTGGTTGCGCAATGTGTTTTTTCTTACGCTGAGTATGTCGTTGATTCTTATATTGTCACAGATATATAAATTTTCGAATAGATTTATACCTTTACTGAATAAACCGTTTTTATTTTTGGGGAATCTGACGTTGGAAATATATCTCTGCCATGAAAAAATCAAAGAAAGCTTTGTTTATTTTTTGCGCTACTGCAATATATCTGTTGATTTTTCGGATGCTTGGTATCAATGGATCTGTATTTTGCTTGCAGTTATAACGGCTTTTGCCGTAAAGCAAAGTGTAAGGTTATTCAGATTTTGTATTGTCGATAAAAAAATTGACGGCAAATCGATAGATACACATTAAAATTATAAAATTATAAAAATAAAAGTAAACAAAAAATCCGTCGGAAGTATTCCGTCGGATTTTTATGTTTAAGAATAATACTTTTGTCTGTCAAGTAAAGAATATCTTATAATTATGAAAACAGGGATGTTGATCGCCGCAAGTATCGGAATAAGAATCATTCTTGCAACATCGGGGTACGACGAGTAATCGAGATCGAGTATTACAGACAAAACAAGTACAGCTATAAGAGCGTTAAGCGTTATTATCAGCGCGGTTTCAAACGAACTCTTGAAAGATCGTATCTCGGTCACGGCGCGCTTTGGCGAAATGAAATAGATTATTCCGCAAATCAACGGGATAATGAAAATGGCAAAACCGAAAAGTACATAGCCGCTTATCGGGAATTTAAGAACTTTATTCATCGTAAGCCCGACAATAAGCGTTTCAAGCGCGATTAAAACGAAGAAAATAAGCGAAGCGTGGAAATTAAGTTTGTTAACAAGTATTTTGCCGAGTTCGCTCTTGTTCGTTCTGTCCGACGTGGAAACTTTGAAACCTTCTTCTTCGGAATAACTGATTATATCCGAATAATCAAATCCGCCGTTGGGTTTGGTTGCCGAATCGCCACGAACTTTTTCGTTCTTTTCATCCTTGTAATTCTCTTGTTTTTTGCCTGCATTCAAATCGGACAAATCAAGTTCATCTACAAGTACGTCGAATTTTTCGTCCGGTTCTTGTTCAGGTTGCTTGTTTTCTATCGGGAAATTGACGATTTTTTCATCATCTTCTTCCTTCTCGCGCGCCGCTTTTTCGGCTTCCGCGGCAGCTTCGGCTGCAAGCGCCGCAGCCTTCTTTTCCGCTACAGTGCGGTCGTTTATTTCGAAAATCTTGGTTAAAATGTCTTTATATTCGCGCTGATCCGGAATATCGTCAACAGACATGAAATCATCCGGTTCATCGGGATCAACTTCGGGTTTTGCTTGAGTTTCACGCGTATCGATTGACATTTGCTCGAAAACATGCTCTTTTTGTGTAGCAACGTTTTCGTTTTGCTTTTGATTGTTATTAAAGTCTTCCGAGCCGGCTGCAGCAGTTTTATCGGTAGACGGCGTGAGCGATTCCGTAACGACCGAATCTGCAAATGTGTCGTTAATTTCGTCTTCTTGAGTTTTCTCTTCAGATACAGGCTCTTCGGCTAACAAATCTTCAAACTGAATTGTTTTCTGATTGTCTTTCGTTTCATTTTTAGCAGCATTTTCATCGATGTTTTCTACCGATTTTTTCGGATTAGTTATGAAAGAATCGGTGGAAATATCGCTGTTGTACTGTGGTTCGTAATCGTCGAAAGTAAAAGGCTCGGTAGTGTAACCGTTTTTATTTACGGCGTTTCCATTGCTTTCAGGCTTTTCTTGACTTGTTTCGTTTTCGACAAGTACAGAACCCGAAAAATCACTCGGTTTTGTCGTTTCATGTGCGTTTTCGAAATATGTATAGGTCGATACGGTCGGAATTTCTTCTTTTTCGACCTTTTCGTCAAGGACTTCAAGCAGCTTTCCGATGTCTGAATCGGATACCGTTTCCGAGTCTGCCGCGACTACGTTTTGAACCGATTTCTGAACCGGGTCTTCGGGAATATCTACAACTTTATCGGCGGGAGCTTCGGTTTCGTCTGATTTGAAATCAAGAGCGGAAAATTCGTCATCATCGCTAAGCGACATAAAATCTGTTACAGGTTGTTCTTCTTGATTTTCCTGACTCGATAAAAGCGCAAAGTCGGTTATTTCTTCCTTAGGCTGTTCAAAAGACGGAATAATGATATTTTCAACGGTCGAAACGTTTTTGTGTTGTTCGACGACCGGTTGTTCGGCGTCAAGCAAACGATTGATTACATTTTGTGATTGCGACCAGGTGCTTTGGCTTTTTTCTATATGCGCTTTGCCTTTTTCGGTAAGTTGAAAAAATTTACGCCTTACGCCGTCAGAACCCGAAGTTCTGTATTCGGTAACGAATCCTTGTTTTGAAATACGCTGAAGCGCGCTATAAAACGTACCTTGTTTTAGTTTGAAGTTTCCGCCGGCTTTTTCTTCGATTTCGCTACGAATCTGATTCGTATCTTTGTCGCCGTCAAGCAGAGAATTCAAAATAATCGAATCTATATGTCCGCGGATCATATCGCCGCCAACAGAATCAGCCATAAAAACTCCTTGTTTTATCATAACTTTATAAGAAAATTATACAATCAAAGAAAAGTTTTGTCAAATGAATACGTAATATTATTAAATATCTATACTTAAAAAGAAATAAACAAAACAATGTATTTTGACTTTACAATAAAGGCATTAAATGATATAATGTTTACGCAATTTTGAAGTTTTTGCGCAATTATACAAAATATATCGTTTATAAGATAAATGTAATATTTCTTAAAATCGCTTAATTTATCTTATTTTTTTAGTTTTATTTTGTATTGGCGTAAAATACCGCTATTATTTCGCAAAAGTTGTCTTTTACGCAATGATTGTAAACGCGTCTAACCTTATATTTTTCGAAGAATACATGGCTTTGATCTGTATTACCTTCCATAAATTTAGTGTTTCTCGCGATAATAATTAATAATTAACTAACCTTTTCTTTTATGGCTATATTAAAGATTAGCAAATTTTATTTTTTGTAAATCCATAAGAATAAAAGTCTGATTTACGTACGAGCCTGCTCGGCTTTATATTAGGAGTTTTTAATGTCAAAAAACAATACATTTCAAGAAAACAGAAAAATATCCTGTATTAAACGCATAGACGAGATTTTGCCCGATTTACCCGTTTTTTGCAAAGAATACTTTGTCGGTATAGAAAACATCACTTCACCGCTTACAAGGCTTAATTATGCGGTCGATCTGCGGATTTTCTTCGATTTTCTTGCTAAAAAGGTACTTCGTAAAAAATCGTGCGATATAACGCTTAACGACATTGAAAAAGTTTCTTCGTCCGATATTGAAATGTTTTTGAGTTATTTATCGCACTACTACCACGACGGAAAGTATTTATCTTGCAATGAAAAGGCTAAACAGCGCAAATTATCAAGCGTTCGTTCGCTTTATAAATACTTCTTTAATAAGGATAAAATTGTTGCAAACACCGCCGCAAAAGTAGTCACGCCTAAACTGCACGATAAAGAAATAATAAGACTTGACGTCAACGAAATTTCCGCGCTTATAGACGAAGCGGAAAGCGCAGACGGTTTATCGGAACGGCAAAAGGCTTATCATGAGAATACTAAAATACGCGATGTCGCCATTATTACCCTATTTTTAGGTACAGGAATTCGTATCAGCGAACTTGTAGGTCTTGACGTTGAAGATATTTTTCTTGACACAAACAGTTTTGTCGTAACAAGAAAAGGCGGAAACAGAACCATACTTTATTTTACCGACGAAGTTCGCTATGCCCTTATAAATTGGCTTGAATATCGTGCGGAAATAAAATCGCTCGATAAAAACGAACACGCGTTGTTTCTTTCGCTTCGCAATAAAAGGATAAGCGTGCGCACCGTCCAGATTCTTGTAGAAAAATATGCCAAGATCGTTTCGCCGCTAAAAAAGATCACTCCGCACAAACTGAGAAGTACCTTTGGTACCGTTTTATATAGGCAAACCGGAGACATATACGTTGTAGCCGATTTTCTCGGTCACCGTGATGTTAATACCACTAAAAAACATTATGCCGCAATGAGCGACGATATAAGAAGAAAGGCTATAAAGACAGTAAAATTACACGATGACGAAGAGTAAATTTATCGTCGGAAATAACACTATTTAAGATTTGTCATATTTATTTTGTGTAACATAATAACATATAAAATCACTGATAAAATACGGAATTATGGAAAAGATTTTTGTTATTGAACCAATACTTGACAAAGACATTGACGAAGAATATGCTATCGCAGAAACAAGTTCTTTGGTAAAGAGTGCGGGCGGAATTGTTAAAGGCTACGAATGCGTGCGCATAAACAAAATCACGCCGTCTACTTATATCGGAAAAGGAAAAGTAGAAGAAATTAAAATCGCTTGCGACGAACTCGGTTGCGATCTTATAGTGTTTGACGGTGATCTCTCCCCGTCTCAAACTCTAAATCTTTCCGAAGGGCTTGGCGATATTCCCGTTATTGACAGAACGACTTTAATTCTTGATATATTCGCGCTCAATGCAAAAACGTCAGAAGGAAAAGTTCAGGTCGAACTTGCTCAATTAAAATATATCTACCCGAGATTAAAAGGAAAAGGCGCGGCTTTGTCAAGGCAAGGCGGCGGTATAGGTACTCGCGGACCCGGTGAAAGCAAACTTGAATCTGACAGGCGACATATCCGCAGAAGAATGGATTATCTTGAAAATCGTCTTAGAATTAAAGTCAAGGCGCAACTTGCAAACCGACAGACGGAAAAAAGACGGTACGCTTGTTGTATCGTTTGTCGGATACACAAACTCGGGTAAATCCACTTTGCTTAATGCGTTGACCGGAAGCGATGTGCTTGCCGAAGATAAATTATTTGCAACGCTCGACCCGACTTCGCGCAAACTTCGTCTTAATGATTTTGAAGTTTTGCTTGTCGATACCGTAGGTTTCATAAAGAACGTTCCCACTTCGCTGATCGAAGCATTCGGTTCAACTCTTGAAAGCGCGGTTAATTCCGATCTTAATGTAATTGTTCTCGATGCAACGAATAATTACGAAGAGCAACTTAAAACGACGACTTCAATGCTTGACGAACTGGGCGCAAAATGCGAACGACTTGTTGTATTCAATAAAACTGAAAATATAGAAGTCTGCGCCGATTTTCCGAAAGACGCACTTATGATATCGGCAAAATACGGAAAAGGTCTGACGTTATTAAAGGAAAAAATAGCTAAAATTCTTAAAACAGAATTTGCGTTTTATGAATTTAAGTTACCCTATTCTGCTTTGAACGATCTCAGAAAACTTTTACCCTATTCGTCATGTTCAAATTTGGACTATAACGACGAAACTGTCTCTGCTCGAATTGTGGTAAATAAAAGATACGTGAAGCGTTTCGAAGAGTTTATACGTTCACAACACTTAAGCGATGAAAACGACGGCAATATATAAAAAGTCAAAAGGGCGAAAATTCGCCCTTTTCGTTTATTTATAGAAAGCCTTGTCGATTATCTTGTTTATAGCATTTTGCGAGTCGATTACGCTTTGAAGTAATGCTAATTGATTTATGGCTCGGCAAAGATTATGATCGGGATAATCTATGTGAAAATACTTGTTGCCGTCAAAATAGTCAGTCAGAAAACGGCATGCCAGTTCTGCGGTTACATACGCCACCGAATCTTTAAGCCCAGAAACTTCTTTACATGTAAGATTTTTACCGATTGCGGCAGAGAATCCGGCTGCAAAATTTTCAAACTTATCGAGATTAAGATAAATCTTCGAATACTCGCATTCATTTTCACCGACGGACGAAGCGACAGATCTTGCCGAATCGCCGAAATCATCCGAAATTTTCCCGGGCATAACTGTATCGAGATCGACTACGGCACACACGCGACCGCTTGATTTATCAAATAAAAGATTGTCGATTTTAGTGTCGTTATGCGTTACTCTGTCAGGTAATTTTTGCCGCAAAAACAGATTGACTTTTTTACTTTCTTCAAAAAAGCGTTTATATTCGTTATGCCCTTTTGCGCCTTTATACCGAGAGTAAACATTTTTTAGTCTCTCTATCCTTAACGGCAAATTATGAAAGTCTTCTATAACCGGTTTTAGTAGTTCCGCTTTAAGATCGCTTGTCTGATTTATAAAATTTCCGTATGCAAAACCTGTTTCATATGCGTTCTCACTGTTTTTTGCGCAGTCGACACAGTAAGTGTTTTCTATAAATTTCATCATTCGCCAGTACGAGCGGTCGTTTTTACGATATAAAAGACACCCCGAACACACTTTAGTAAAATCTTCATCCTCATTATCAAACCTTACTTTTATAAAAGATAAAGTATTTATGCTCTTGTCTTGAAGATGTTTTGTCACAGTCATAACGTTATTGCAGACAAGAATCGGATTGCTAAAAACGTTTGTGTTTATTCTTTGCAGAATATATCGTTCGGTCTTTGTTGTAATTATGTATGATTTATTTATGTTGCCGATGCCGAGTTGGTTAACGGCAAGAGTATTTCCTTTTCCGATAAAACAATCGGATATATTTTCAATTTGCATATAAAAAATCCCACAACACATGTTATGGGATTTCGCTTTTTACTGTTAAATTCGGTAATTTGAATTATTTTGAAACTTTCAAAGTATTTATCGCCTGTTCGATATCGGTAGCACCGAAAACCGCGCTTCCCGCAACCAAAAAATCGGCTCCGGCATTTGCAACCGTTTTGCAATTATTAAGATTTATGCCGCCGTCAACTTCTATTTTTACTTTCAAGCCGCGTTTATCGATTTCATCTCTTGCCTGCTTGATTTTTTCAAGTACGCTTTCTATAAACTTTTGTCCGCCGAATCCGGGGAAAACGCTCATTAAAAGCAATAAATCGCATTTCGGCAACAAATCGTAAATCTGATCGACTGAAACGTCGGGATTGATTGCGATTCCGCTTTTTGCCCCGAGCGCGTGTATCTGATCGAGCGTTTCGTCAAGTTTATCACCGCACGCTTCATAGTGAACGGTTACTATATCTGCTCCCGCGTCGACAAAGTTTTTAATATAACGCCACGGCTTTACAATCATAAGATGAACGTCTAAAGGCAAATCGGTGTGCGGGCGTATATCTTTCACCATTTTCGGTCCGAACGTAATATTAGGAACAAATTCCCCGTCCATTACGTCTACATGAATAAGATCCGCCCCCAATTTAGTTATTTTTTCGACTTCTTGCCCCATTCTTGCAAAATCGGCAGATAAAATCGACGGAGCGACCGCCGTTTTTTCGGTTCTATCAAATATACTATTTGCCATATCTCTTTTTATACTCCGTCATTACTTCTTTATATATTGCTTTATAACGTTCGTATCTGTCTGAAGACAGCATTCCGTTTTCGAC
>CAKQXZ010000060.1 GCA_934292955.1 uncultured Clostridia bacterium | reverse complement strand
TGCTACTGTGGCTCAGTCGGTAGAGCAGCTGATTCGTAATCAGCAGGTCGCCGGTTCAAATCCGGCCAGTAGCTCCATCTTTGTAGTACGAAAAAGCTACAAAACAAAAAAAGCACAAGATTTAGCAGGTCTTGTGCTTTTTTGTTGCTATTTTTACTCTTTTTGCGCATTTCGCGAAATATCTGAATTTAAGAATAGTATTTTGACCTGTTTTTCAAAAAACAGGACTCGAACTGACGACTTCGCGTTCTTTCATATTGAATAAACAAAAATAATAAAAGAATACTCTCAAAAAACTTGACAAATATAAGTCGTTTGTTTTATACTTATACTAACGAACGTTAGTTAGTTTGGAACAGATATGAAACATGAAGACACAAAGCAGAGAATTATAGACAAAGCGCTCGAACTGTTTTCGGAGCGTGGATATGACGCCGTCAGCGTAGGAGAGATTGCTGCGGCGGTAGGGATAAAAGCCCCGTCGCTTTATAATCATTTTCCGAGTAAGCAGTCGATTTTCGACGCGATTGTTGAAACCACGGCTTTGAAATATGAAAAGGATACCGATAAAATAGATATCCACGTCCAGAGTGCGTCGGCGGATGTTCCTATGATGATGACGATCGGCGAGAATGAATTGTTTGAAAAAGTACGGCAGATATTCGATTACTCGCTTCATAACGACAACATACGCAGGTTCCGTAAAATGATGACGATAGAGCAGTTCCGCTCTCCGAAATTCGGAGAACTTTATACGAAACGTTTTTCGGAGCGGCTTGTCGACTATCACGCCGAAATTTTCAAAAGCCTGATTGCTGCGGGGGTTATCCGAGACGGCGACGTGAACGCGCTTGCGCTTATGTATGTTTCGCCGGTTATTACTTTAATAGGCATTTGCGATCGCCAACCCGAAAGAGAAGCCGAATGTCTTGAAAAATTAAAACGGCACGTGTATTTGTTCTATAATATGGTTCACGTCGGAATGTTGAACGGGGGCGGGAACAAATGAAAAAAACATTGCTGCAAAAGCTGGGATTGCTCGGCATTGTCAGCTTTCTTTCCTATACGGTTGCGGTTGTATTTGCTCCGCTTGCATATCCCGGTTACGATTGGCTTTCGCAAGCCGTAAGCGATTTAAGCGCGGTAAACGCGCCTTCGCTTGCGCTGTGGAATCAACTTACCGCGTTTTATAACGTGTGCGAAGTTGTTTGCGCAACGGTCGTTTGTATAGGAATAAGCGGGCAGAAAACAAAACTGCTCAGAACGGGCGTTTATCTGTTTGCGGTTATGGAGTGGATTTCCGCCATAGGTTACAGAATGTTCCCGTTATCGGAAAGCGGTTATGCGGGGGCTTTTCAGGACGTTATGCACATGGCGGTAACTGCAGCGGTAGTGCTTTTATCAATCGCGTCGCTTACGGTTATCATAATCGCAGGCGCAAAGAATAAAGATTGCCGTTCTTACGGTATCTGCGCCGCGGTTGCTCTTATTATGATGCTTGTCGGTGCGCTCGGAATGAAAATCGTGCCGTCAAAATATTTCGGCGTTGTAGAACGTTTCAGCGTTTTTGCTGCAACGGGTTTCAATGCTGCTCTCGGTATTCATCTTTTTTGCTCGGATACCGATAAAAAATATATTAAATTAAAGGAATAAAAACATGACAGAAAATAAAATTATCATAAGAAACGAAACAAAAGAAGATTACAAAAAGGTCGAAAATTTAACTCGCGAAGCGTTCTGGAACGTCTATCGTCCGGGATGTACGGAACATTATGTATTGCATTGTTATCGCAACGACCCCGCGTTTGTGCCTGAGCTTGACTTCGTAATGGAATTAAACGGCGAGCCTATCGGGCAGGTTATTTATGTGCGGTCGGAAATCGATTGCGACGACGGAAGAAAGTTGCCGATTATGACCTTCGGGCCCATTGGCATTGCGCCGGAATATAAAAGGCAGGGTTACGGCAAAAAATTGCTTGACTATTCAATGGAAAAGGCCAAGGAAATGGGTGTCGGCGCGCTTGCGATTACCGGTAATATTCTGTTTTACGGAAAGTCGGGTTTTGTCCCTGCAAAGACGAAAGGCGTGCGCTATGCCGATGATCCTGAAGCGGATTATTTTCTCGTCAAAGAGTTGATTCCCGGCTTCCTTGACGGTATTTCCGGCACTTATAAAGACCCTGAAGGTTATTTTGTCTGTGAAAAAAACCCGGAAGACTTTGAACGTTTTGAAGCGACGTTCCAGAATAAGGAAAAGAAGAAATTACCCGGGCAGTTATTCTGAAAGGAAAGGTTATAACTATGATTGAATCAGGATGCGCGCTTAGGTGCGACGAATGGGATAACTTTGCTTATGAGATGAAGCAAAGCGATAACGGCGAAAGAATCGGGCAATGCAAAAAATGGTGTAAATAAAATGGCTTCGAGTAAAGAGTTTCTCCAGTTTATTCTGGAACAGTTAAGCGGTTTAGACGATATTTCTTACAGACCTATGATGGGCGAGTATATTATCTACTATCGCGGCAAAATCGTCGGCGGAATATATGACGACAGATTGCTCGTAAAGAAAACGAAATCGGCTCGGGAACTTATGCCTGCAGCCGCTTGCGTTTTTCCGTACGACGGAGCCAAAGAAATGCTGCTTGCAGACGAAATTGACAACAAAGACTTTCTTAAAAAACTGTTTGAAGCAACGTACGCCGATTTACCTTTGCCCAAAAAAAGAACAATGAAGTGAAAGAAAAAAGTATTCAAAAAAAGAGAAATCAGCATGAAAAATAAAATTTATCCCCGTCCGCACGATAAACAAATTGTTTATCTTAAAGACGTTATAACACAGCCGAATATAGAAGTCGGCGACTACACGATTTATAATGACTTCGTTCACGACCCGCGCGATTTCGAGAAGAATAACGTTTTATATCATTATCCCGTTAACGGCGATAAGCTGAAAATCGGTAAGTTCTGTTCTATAGCATGCGGCGCAAAGTTTTTGTTCACGAGCGGCAATCATTCGCTGAAATCTTTGTCAACCTATACATTTCCGATTTTCTTCGACGAGTGGGATCTTGACGCAAAAAATATCTGCGACGCTTGGGATAACAAGGGCGACACCGTAATAGGCAACGATGTGTGGATAGGTTACGAAGCGGTAATTATGTCGGGTGTAAAAATCGGTGACGGCGCGATTATCGGCGCGCGGGCGGTGGTAACAAAGGATGTTCCGCCTTACACGATAGTAGGCGGAGTGCCCGCTAAACCGATACGCAAAAGGTTCGATGGCGAAACAATCGAAAAACTTCTGACTTTGCGCTGGTGGGATTGGAACTATGAAAAGATAAAACGCAATATTTCTGCCATTCAGGCGGGGGATATTGCAGGACTGGAGCGTTCGGAATGAAACCGACAATGAATTCGGTGAAAAAGTATTTTATATTGCAAAATCACTGTCGCAGACGCGCAGGACAGAAGAATTCCTAAGGTGAAACAATGAGTATTATTGATTCGTTTGATAATAAATCCAAGCCGCTTATCGATATAAGCGCGTTTTACGGCGAAAAAAAACATTATGCCGACGTTTGCATAGTGTCTTTTTCCGAGCAGGTGCTGAAAATGTTTTCAGAAAAATACGAAAGTAAAATTATCGGTCAGATAGGCACTGCGAACGGAGAAATCAACATATATCTCTTTGAAATAGGCGGCAAAAAACTGCTGTTTTATATGAGCCCCATCGGCGCGTGCGTTGCCGCCGCAATAATGTACGAAGCGCATTATGTATCGGGCGCGACAAAGTTTGTTGTTTACGGTTCTTGCGGCGTGCTTAACAAAGAAAAGTGCAGCGGAAAGTTGATTGTTCCGTCTTATTCCTATCGCGACGAAGGCGTGTCTTATCACTATGCCGAGCCGTCCGATTATATTCAGATTAAAAACTGCGGAAAAGTTGCGGAAATCTTTGAAAAACACAATCTGCCTTATGTAATCGGCAGGTCATGGACGACAGACGCCATATACATGGAAACACAGAACAAAGCGAATAAAAGAAGAGCGGACGATTGCGTTTCGGTCGAAATGGAGTCGTCGGGCTTGCAGGCAGTCTGCAATTATTACGGTTTTGAACTATACACCTTCTTTTTTGCGGGCGATTTATTTGACGGCGACGGGTGGGAAAGGTCAAATCTCGGCAATCAAGCCGAACACGATATCCAGAAAGAAACATTTGACGCGGCGATAAAAATCGCCGTCGAAATTTAATATCCGATCAAAAAAGCGCAAGACCTTAAAATCCTGCGCTTTCGTTTTTGTATATCGTTATAATAATGCGGCTATATCTTCGTTTGCAATCTCTAAAGTATATTTCAGTCGAGTATTTTTCCGTCGACGGATATAGTCGTAACCTGCCACGGAATAAACTTCCCACTGTTTTTAAGAGCGGTTTTCGCCGCGTTTTCAAGCCCGCCGCAGCAGGGAACTTCCATTCGTACAACGGTCACGCTTTTAATATCGTTGTTTTTAATTATTTCCGTCAACTTTTCCGAATAGTCAACGCCGTCGAGTTTAGGGCAGCCCACCAGAGTAATGCGCCCTTTAATGAATTGTTCGTGAAAAGCGGCGTAAGCGTAAGCGGTGCAATCGGCTGCAATAAGCAGTTTCGCTTTGTCAAAATAGGATGCGTTAACGGGTACGAGTTTTATCTGAACCGGCCATTGCGAAAGTCTGCTCACAGGCGCGGCGCAAGCAATTCTTTGGTCGCTGTTTTCCGTTTTTTCGTCGTTCGCATGCGCAATTTTTCTTGACTGACTGCCGGGGCAACCGCAGGGCAAAGTCATGCCTTCTTTTTTCATTTGTTCCTGCATTTTTTTGCGCTTATTTTCCATAACTGCTTTTTCGTCGTATTCGGCGGCTTCGCGTTCCACAAAACTGATGGCGTTCGTGGGGCAGGCGGGCAGACAATCGCCTAACCCGTCGCAGTAATCGTCGCGCATAAGTTGCGCTTTGCCATTGACCATGCCTATCGCGCCTTCGTGGCAGGCGTTGGCGCACGCTCCGCATCCGTTGCATTTATCTCTGTCTATTTCGATAATTCTTCTTTTCATAACAATCGCTCCTTGACTTTGTGCCTATATTATATTACAATTATTCCGATAAGTCTGTTGAATTTTCAACATAAAGGAATTTTTATGCAAGAATTTTTATCGGTTATACGCTCTTCAAAATTATTTTCGGGCGTTTCGGAAGAAGAAATTTCGGCAATGCTTACATGTCTTAGCCCTAAGGAAAAGAATTTTTCTAAAGGCGAGTTTATTCTGCGCGCGGGCGATACTACCGATTCTATAGGTTTAATTTTGTCGGGCAGCATACTTATCACGCAGGAAGATATATGGGGCAACCGCAATATAATATCCAAATCGGGCGCGGGGCAGACCTTTGCCGCAGCATATGCGTGCGCTCAGAACGCGGCTCTTAACGTAACCGTTTCGGCAGAAACCGCCGTTACCGCTATGTTTTTTAATGTAAAGCGTATTCTTAATTTATGCACCTCGGCATGCGAACATCACAGGCGCATAATACGCAATCTGCTTAGCGAACTTGCCGAAAAAAATCTGCGCTTTTCCGAAAAACTCACGCATATGGGACAACGCACAACGCGCGCAAAACTGATGTCCTATCTCTCGGCTGAAGCGCAGCGTACAGGGAAATATGAATTTTGCATTCCTTTTTCCCGTCAGCAACTTGCCGATTATCTTGCGGTAGAGCGTAGCGGTTTATCCGTCGAACTCGGAAAAATGAAAAAAGAAGGTCTGATCGATTTCGATAAAAATCATTTTGTTCTTAAAGTGTAGAAAAATCCTGCAAACCTGCAAAAAAGCATACAATAACGCCGCAGTCGGTTGCATATAACGGCAATTCGTAACATATAAAACGGCGGTTTGTCGTATAAAGAACATAATCCCTAATATTTTCAACATAAAGTTAAAAATATTATTATAAAATTGCGAAAAAGTCTTGAAAAAAATTCAAACGCCCTTTATACTTATTACACATAGATAACAAGGAGAAAAGTGATGAAAAAATTGTCAAGATTGCTTTCGGTGATATGCGTTATCGCCGTATGCTTTTCGCTTTCCGACGTGTTTGTAAAATCGGTTAACGCCGATTCTTCAGTCACCTATACAAGGTTTGTAAAAACCGAACCTGATTTAAGATACAATCTTTTCGGCGCTCCGTCCGTCATATTAAGGCTGAAAGACGCAAACGGGCTTGACAGCGTAGACTTAAGTACCGACGAACGCCCCGCAAACGTTATTATGACCGTTAACGAAGATCTTGACGTAGTCGGCGCCGACGGCAGTGTTATAGACAGTTTTTACAACGTGCTTGACGAAATTTATCTTTCCGCTATTCCCGTTGTCGAATTAAAAACGCACGAAGCGGCAGAAGCGTTCGTCAACGCTTATAACGCGAACGAAATATCCGATATCGCCGTAATGTCCGACGACGATCTCGTTCTTGTCTACGTCAGAAACGCGCTCCCGCATATCCGCGGAATTTACGATTGTTCGGGCTTAACAACTCTTAATAAGGCTGAAATCGTTAAAAATTCCACAATGGCTATGGCGATAATTGTCGTTCTATCCGAAGCGCAAAGCGATCTCGAAACGGTTACATATTTTCAGTCGAGAATGAAAACGGTCTGGACGGAACTTCCCGATACCGCCGATTCGTTCGACGTTAAAAACGCAATCGCTTCGGGCTGCTACGGTCTTATCAAAAACGACGTTTCCGCCATATTCGAAGCCTATTCGACGTATAACGGCGGCAGTCTTAACGACGAAAGAAATTTCCAGCCGTCGGTAGCAAGATATTCTCTCAATATAGCGCACAGGGGGCTGCCGCTCTCTATGGCTGAAAACACCGTCGAAGGCTGCAAAGCGGCTGTCGCTGCGGGCGCAACCCATATCGAAATCGACGCGCAGTTTTCCAAAGACAAACAAATCGTAATCATGCACGACAGCGACGTATCCCGTACTACCGATTACGTTTCGGGCGAAAAGTACATTTCAAATATGACGCTTGACGAAATCAGACAGTACAAAGTCTGCAAAACGTCTACGGGGTTCGAAGTCGACGCTTGCGAAATTCCCACCGCCGAAGACTTTTTTATCGCTTTCAAAGACAGCCCCGTCGTGTTCGTTTTCGAAATTAAAAATTCCAATCCCGAACTCGTTACCGAACTCAGAAAACTTATCGAAAAATACGATTTTTGGGATAGAATTACGGTAATTTCGTTCAGCGGAACCGTGCTTGAAAGCATGCACCGCGACCTGCGCGAAATTCCTATCGCGTCACTTTCGGGCTTTGCTCCCAAAGATTTCGAAAACGACAGCAAGTTCTACAACGCATACAACGCCATAGGCGATATCACAAACGGCAGTCTCGGTAACTATGTTTATTACGAAAGCACCCTTAAAGACAGGGGATACATGAGTTTCTGCTGGACGTTAGGCACCGCGCAGGACTGCGTAAATGCTTCTTCTATGGGTAAGTTCGGTCTTACCAACAATTCCGCCGACGTTTACGGCGACAACGTTTGCCGCGTCGAAGGCAAGATCGGGCAGGTCATAAAAGCCGCCGACCTTAAAAAAGGCAAAGAAATAACGGTTATTACCACCGACTATAACGGTGATAAGTCCGAAGAAAAAGGTACGGTTTTTGCCGTCCGTAAGTTCGACGATCACGCCGTAGTAATAGCGGCTTACGAAGAAGTCGAAAAAGTTACCTACACGCGCGCGTTCAAAGTAGACTATAACGGCAAAACTTCGGGCGGTTGCGGTTCTTCTATTGCAGCCAATCTCGGCGCATTGCTCATACTTTTACCCGCCGCCTTTGTCGTTTTATCGGTAAAGCGCGCAGGCAAAAAAGCGTAAGTATGACACAAATGTGTTTTAATCACAATACAAAAGTATAATAAATAAAACGGTCAGTAACTTCAGAACGCCGCGATATACAAAAACAAAAACGCCTGTCGCATTCAAGCGGCAGGCGAATTTTTGTCTGAGCAAATTATTTACTTTTTCTTGCGGATAAAGGATTGTTATACATTAGTGTCTCTCCAAAATCGGTTTTTTATCAAATCTGTTTATCCAAGACAGTTATTAACGAATCACAGCAGATTATCGGCTTTGATCGAGCGTGCGTATTCCGACGGAGTCATCTGCGTATGCGCTTTGAAAAGCCTTGAAAAGTAGTGTACCGAGTTAATGTTCAGCATTTCGGCAATCTCGGTGTAAGAGTATTTGTTCTGGCTTATAAGTTTCTTCGATTCTTCAATCTTAAGGCTGATATAGTATTGAATAATGCTTATTCCCATATTCTTTTTGAAAACGGTTTTTATATACGTTTTAGAAAAGAACAGTTGGTTCGCCACGGTATCGAGATCTATCGACGAATACACATGGTCGCTTAAAAGTTTTATTATATCGGCAACTATTTTATCGCTGTGCGTATTGCCTATATTTTCGGCGATAACGGGCTTTTCCGCTTCTGTCGGTGCTTCCGAACGTTTCAGCAGCGATAAAACAAGCAGTTCCACGCAGTTTTTAATGTATTGCTCGCTTATCGGCGAAGAATCTTCTCTTCTCGTCATTCGGGTAAGATAAATTTCGTTCAGTTTATCCGAAAAACATCTCGAAGTTTCCGTAATGATTTTCGAAAGCAGACTTTTTTCAAACTCGCCGAAAGTAAAAATCTTGTCCGCAAGGCTGTTTATCGCTTTATTCTTACAGTCGAAAGAGATTATCGCCGAATTGCCGAAAGAGTCTTCGGTAAAAATGGTATGCACCTCGTTGGGGCGGTGAAAAAACGCTTCGCCTTGTTTAAGTGTGTACTGCTTTTCGTCTGCAATAATTCCCACTTCGCCCGAATCGACGTAAACCATTTCCCAAAAATCGTGTTTTTCGGGCAGAACGCTGAAATTTTTTCCGTACTTAAAATAGTGTACGGTATAAAGCGCGTTGATTTTTACAACAGTTTTCAGTTCGCTTTTTTCATAAACATCGTTTCTGAGTTCCATAATTCACCTTTTCGGCTTTTCTTTCGTTTGCCTTAAATAAGTTAGGTTTATTCGGTGGCGGTGCAGATAATCCGCTTTTTTCTTTTTGCGTCATCTGCTCCCCAATCTACAATACGATTATAATATATTCAAATTTATTTTGCAAACGATTTTCGGTGTTACAGTGTCCTTTTATGTAAATTATTTACTATAAATGAACACAAAAAAAGTACCGTATTCGGTCGTAAAATGATATAATAACCTTAGATAAACAATTTGCGGTGTGCCGCAAGACGACAGAAATATCGTCGTAAGGAGAAAAAATGAAATTCGTACCTAATTTCGATAAGGGATTTTATCCTATGATCGTCGCTCTTAAAGAGTTCAACGAAAAAGTGGCTGCGTCAAAGCACAAAACGCTGTCGATCTGCGTTGAAAGAAACGGCGGTTACAATTACGTTTATAAACTCGATATTTTCGATACCGAAGACAAAGAGCTGCAAAATTACAACTATCGTATAGCAGAAAGAATAATCAAATCCATTCTGTGGGTTGCGGGCGGTTATAAAATTTACATTCACGGCGATAAAACCGTATTCGAAGCGATAAAAGCCGACTATTCCGAAAACGGCGCGCGCGCTTTCGACTATAACTTTATGGCTAACGTTTACGAAAATCCGTTCGAAGTCCTTTATGTCGAAAACGAAAAAGATTTTCCTGCGGAAAAGAGTTGTTCGCTCGCTATCGGCGGTCATCTCGACGGTTGCAGAATCGGCTTCGACGCGGGCGGCAGCGATCGTAAGGTCAGTGCGGTTATCGACGGCGAAGTCGTTTACAGCGAAGAAGTCGTCTGGTTCCCCAAGACCAATTCCGATTACAGATATCATTACGAAGGCATCAAGCAGGCAATGCTTACCGCCGCTTCCAAAATGCCCCGAGTAGACGCAATCGGCGTTTCTTCCGCAGGTATTTATATCGATAACAAAATCATGGTCGCTTCGCTCTTCTTAAAAGTTCCCGAAGACGATTTCAAAAAACACGTCCGCACCATGTACACCGATATCGCTAAAGAAATCGGAGCGCCCATAGAAGTTGCAAACGACGGCGACGTTACCGCTCTTGCGGGCGCTATCGACCTTAAAGATACCGGCATTCTGGGTATCGCTATGGGAACGAGCGAAGCCGGCGGTTATATCAATCTCGGCGGCACTCTCAACGGCTGGCTGAGCGAACTTGCCTTCGTTCCCGTAGACTTCAATAAAGACGCTATGGTAGACGAATGGAGCGGAGACTATGGCTGCGGCGTAAAATATTTCTCGCAGGACGGCGCGATCAAACTTGCCGAATATTCGGGTTATAAGTTCGACGAAAACATGTCGCCCGCCGAAAAATTGAAGGTCGTTCAAAAAATGATGGCTGACGGCGATCCGCGCGCGCAGAAAATTTACGAAGACCTCGGTATCTATCTCGGCTACACGCTCGCATATTATTCGCAATTCTACGATATCAAGCACCTGCTTCTTCTCGGCAGAGTAACAAGCGGCAAGGGCGGGGATATCATTATGGAAAAAGCTCGCGAAGTAATTAAAGCCGAATTCCCCGAATACGCGAATATCAGCATAGAAATGCCCGACGAAAACAGCCGCAGAGTAGGTCAGAGTATCGCCGCCGCTTCGCTTACCGATATCAAGAAAAACTGAAGGCGTGTTCACACTGAAAATAAAAAAATCGACCTATAAGTCGATTATCTGATAAAAACAATATAAAAATCCGACGATAAAATAAGCAAATTGTTTTATCATCGGATTTATTTTTATGTATAGTTGTTAAATTCTTTATGTTTATTCTTTAATGCGTTCTACCATCAGAAAGTCGAAATCAACGTTTTCCACAAAGTCCGATTTCAGAAATCTGACGTAGTTGAACTTTGCAAAATTGAACAAATGCGCCTTAAGAATAACGGGCGTAGGCAAATCCATGCCGTGGCAGATATCGCGCACATAGTCGAAAAAATCGCTCCATTGCATGTCTTCGTCTTTTACGAAATCGTATTTCTGAATTGTTTTGTGATTTTTAACCGTATGTGCGTATAACTTGGTCATATTCGGCTCCCGCATATTATGCCGACATTATATCACCAAATAAGCAAAAAATCAAGAAAATATCGGGGCAGTGCAATACGTTAATCGGGATTTTCGGTTTTACCCGTTTCTGCGTTCTGAAAACTGCACCAGTATCCGCGCCCGTTTGTCGTAAAAAGAGATTCGGGCAGAAATACCGAATACCTTTCAAACCCGCGCGGTCTGCGTTCCCTTACCCCCGGCACGCCATACACTATATATGTGGGGACGCCCGCTTTCGATATCACGCCGATTATATAAAATCCGTCTTTTTTATACTCGATTTTAACCCACTTGCTTTCGGGTATATAGTCCGATAACGAACCTATAGGCGGGTATTTGCAAAATAACTCTTCGATTTCGGCTCGCTTTTCGCTATAAAAGGCGGGATATCTTCCATCGAACGGGCAAGCGCCGAAAGCCGTCTCATTCTGGCAAGCGCATTGCTCGCTTTTTTGCGGTCGTTCTGCATTTTGTTCTTCCTGCCTATCGCAAGAAGTCTCGCTATGTAAGTAGTCATTTTTCCCCTTGTCGGTCGCGCCGTAATTATCTGTCGCTTTGTAATCATCGGTCGCGCCGTTCATATAATTTATTTTTTTGTCGTCGCCGGGTTTTTCGGCTCGGGCGGCTGTATAAGTTGCCGTTTCCGCTCCGTAAACATCGTCCGCCGCGTCGTTTTCGTAATAGTTTTCGGTAGCGACCGCTTCGTCGTCATAAACGGTTTGCGTTTCGTCGCTTAAAAAAATTATGTGGTCATCGGCTGCCGTTCGGCTGTTTGCGCTTGCTTGTCGGTCGCCGTCGTTTTCTTCTTCGAAAAGAAGAGATTTTTCCTGTTTGTCGTCTGTTGTTTTATCGTTCTTTTTATTATTTTTCTCATATAAAGTCCTTATGTAATCTGAAGAAACGTTTGCGCTCAAAGAATTTCCGAAAAGCACGATATTTCCCGTCGATCTGTCCGCAATCGCGGCGCAAAAACCGTTCTGTGCGTCGAACTTTCCGTTAAAATCATATCTTTCTTTTCCTTTAATGTTAAAAAAAACCATGTTTTCGTCGTCGTAAACAATAAGATCGCAGTCCGCGCCGTCGTTAACGATATCGGGCAGTTCGAAAAAAGTTCTTCCCGCCGCGCTTTCGCATTTTATAACCGTAAAACTATTTTTCAGTAAATCCGACTTTTTGTCCGACGGATTCTTGATTAAAAGTGCTTTTCTTACTATCGCGCTCATTTCTTTAATCTTTTATAACCATTATAGTATATTGTTCGTGCCGTAAAATATGATATTGTCGGCAAAAATGTCGAATACGGTCGTTTTTATATGTTAATAGTTTTATAA
>CAKQXZ010000059.1 GCA_934292955.1 uncultured Clostridia bacterium | reverse complement strand
TCGTAATACGGAATACCTTTTCTGCCTTTTGTAACTCTTCGCCCCTGCGCGTTCCACTCTTCAAAAGAAAAGCATACGCTCGCGTTCGGTCGCTCGATAACGATCTGACAGGCGTCGTGCAATGCAATATGCGGATTGTTCGCAACGAAACGATAAAACGTTTTCAGTTGTTCTCCGTCCGTCATCATCGCCTGTATCGCTTGATTACGGTTTACCAATCGTCCGTTTCCCATAATCCCTCCCTTTGAAAAAACTATTACTCGGCAATTCATTCGAGAAAAAGATCAACTCGTAAAACTCATCGCTTTCTTCCCACGGAATGGCATAATCGCTTTCCTTTATAATTTGCCGTTTCCTCTTTTCTGCCTGCGTGAGATAATTCTGTCGTTTATATGTTTTTTGCTTCATATCGATTCCTCTTACACTTTTTATCACCCTCCGCTTTTCATTTATTGTTGGAAACCACAAAACGTTCAAAGCCGCTTTTGCTCCGATAAAATAAATAAGCCTTATTATTTCTTCACGGGTAAATTTATATTTTTTGAATAGTCGCAGTCGTAATACGCGTTTTGAAATACCAAGCACTTTTGCAAGTTGTCCTTGTGAAACGCTATGTTTTTTTAGCCATCGTTTTAACGCTCGACTTTTAAGTGAAATGCCTTTTCTGTAGTACTCAATAAAGTCGAAGTCCGATGAGGATATACTTACTCTTAAATCCATCCAGCGTTTCCTCCTCGAACTCTATAATTTTGCAGACAATTTTTTCTCCGAGTTCGTTATAAATTTTTTTTACAGCCTCATAGCCGATACGACCGCCGCATTCAAAAAGTTTGATAACCGATATATTTACTCCGAGTTTCATTGAAAGTTCAAGATAGTTTTTGATTCCGCTTGCTTTACAATACTCACGACAGCCTTTTATATTAAGTTTCATCTGTCCGCTCCTTTATAACTTTTATCAAGTCCCCTCATGTGGTAGCCAACTAAAAGCCGCAAAAGTTTACATTTCAAAAAAACTTTTCAAAATATTTTTTAGCCGATTGACTTTACGGCAAATCGCCGCCTTTTTAACACCCATTTTTGAGGCAATTTCCGTTTGTTTGTACCCATCTATAAACAGTAAAGTTAATAATTCTTTATCCTTTTCCGGCAGCGAACGTATTTTCTCATAAAGTTTTTTATTTTCTATATTTTCTATCCACCCAAAACTCTCGCTTTCAAAATGTTTATCTTCTATGGAAAGTTTGTCTATAAATTTTTTTAACAAAGGGTTTTTTCCCTCATTGCCTGTTTCATCTTCATCAAACGCACTAATCTGTAAATTTTGAGTATGTAATGCTTCCGTCCTACGCAATCTAAAATTCTGCAAGTCAAATTCATATAGTTCCTGTATCTGTTCTTCTGTCATCCCTGCTGCTGAATAAACTTCGCGAAGTTTTGCTTGTTCTTTGTTAAAGATCGCTCTTTCTCTGCCATTGTTCCATTTCATTTCTGAATCCTCCGATTTTGATTTTTTTATAAAAATCGCTTGTCGGAAGACTTTTCGAGGTTGGTACTAAAATGTAGGGCAAACCTCATTTCGCTCGTTTTGGGCAGAAAAAAAAGACCGCCGACAAGCGAGATTCATCTTTTAAGATAATCTCGTCTGTCGGCAGCCTCTCGTTACCGGTTTAACTACCGCTCTAATACACATCAGGGACGCGGTTTTACATTGTCCCTTTTTCAGACCGACCGTGTTTTGTGTGTAAGTTTTATTTAATTGTTTGTGCTGTTACCAGATTACTTCTTGTCCTTTCGGGGCAATGATAACCATTTCAATCGTTCGCCGATTTTTCAATCCGGCTTTTACCGTTGAGCCACAATTCGGACATCGTCCTTTTACAACGCCGTCCGCCTCTTTCCAACCAAGTAAAGGTTGAAAACAGTTGTTGCATACCATTTGTTTTGGTTCCGATTTATAAACCTTTTGCGGCATATATTCCCCCTGTTGCTTTATTCCGTTTCTAAATTTTTCAGAACTTTGACGGCAACGCCGAGAATACGGATATTGTCGGCATAAAAATCCGACATTTCATCGTTTTCGGGGTGTAATCGGATTTTGTTTATATCCCGGTCAATATAATATCTTTTCAACGTTGCCGTATTATCATAACCGTATTCGTCCAATACGAGCGCAACGACAATTTGACCTTCGTCCGCTGTGTTTTGCTTTCTTACAATGACAATATCGCCCGAAGATATACCGACTTTTTTCATCGATTCTCCGTCCGCTATCAACCCGAAGAATTCTCCGTAACCGAGCATATCTTTATTGACGGGCAAATACCCCTGTATGTCTTCCTCGGCGAATTTCGGCTTTCCGCAGGCAACCGAACCGACGATAGGAATATTGTCTATTCCCCACATCGTTTCGCGGGTTGTCATTTGATTTTTTCCGAACCTTTCGATATACCCTTCTTCTTCCAGCCGAACGATAAATTTATGCGTCGTGGATTTAGATAAATTTACCCCTTCGGCTATTTCTTCGATTTTAGGGCATACGCGGTATTCCCTTAAAAAATCGTTTATGAACCGATATATCTCCATTTTTTTCTCTTCGTTTTTCGGATACATGTGTTCTCACCTCCTATCTACGAACCATTTTTCGCACTTATTATACCATAACACCTGCATAACCGCAATGCGTTCACTTCCTCTCAAACGGCAGTGAACGATTTTTGCGTAAAAAAAATGAGCCGTTAAGCCCATTTTTTATTTACCGTCAATAACTTTCTTTTATTTTTGCGATAAACTCATTAAATTCCGTCGTTACGTCTTCCGGAGATACAATTCGCACTTTCCCTTGCGTGCCTGTTACCCAAAGATAAAACGTTTTGCTCACCTGTATTTTCGCCGTTACGGAATATTCGTCCGTGTATTCTTTTATCTTTATATCTGAACCGAATTTATCGAATATTTCAGAGAGCATATCCTTTTGAAATGACAACGAAACGTTCTTTGTTTCTCCGCCGAACATTGAAAATACTTGTTTGCGGTATTCTTCCGAATTAAATTCGGCATATTCCTTTCGCGGAATCCTTTCCTCTTTTTCGACTTGCACGGAGTCCATTTTATCAAGCCGATACGTTATTATGTTGTCATGCCGTTCACTGAAACATAACATGTAGTAGTTGTCGCGATTCCACACCATAATTATGGGGCTTACCTTATATCTTTCGCCGTCTTTGCGATACACTTTCTCGTGATGCTTATCATAGTCGAAATACAGGAAAGAAATCTGCCTGTTTGCGTTTATCGCACGTTCTATGGCGTCAGCGTTATAAATAATGGAAGAGTTGCCGCGCTTGTCCGTATCGAAAGAAATCATATTCTTACAAGCGTTAGCCGTTCCGTATCCGCCAAGCGTGTTACAAAGTTTTTCCACGAAAGTTTTCTTTTGCGTTCCCGTCAGTTTCGACGCCTTTATAACGTCCGCAAGCATAACGATTTCAGCCATATCGAACGGACGGTTTACCACATAGTAATAATGAAATTTCTTCTTATACGATAAAACTTCGTAGCCGTAAGCGTTCAGTGTGGCTATATCAGACGGAATCACTTTTCGCGTTGCGGGAATATCTCGTTTAGCAAGTTCGGCTATGATTTCGTCCGTATTCATAGCGTGATTTTCGTCGGTGTTTCGACTCAAAATATCCCATAAAATAAGCAGTTTTATCTTATTACTGTCTACCATATCGTTCTTTACTCTTTGTCAAAGGCAAGGGCCGCCGCGCCGTAAATACCCGCGTTGTTTCCAAGACTTGCAATAACTATCTCAACGGGAGAAAACTTCGTTCCGCCAAATATGCCGCGATTCACTTTGCGTTTCAACAGCGTTAAAAATACGTCGCCCGCGGCACAAATTCCACCGCCTAAAACGATCGCTTGCGGATGGAATGCGTTGATTACATTCGTTACGCCCGCCGCAAGATATTCCGTGTATTTTTTCACTACTCTTTCCGCTATTTTATCGCCTGCACGCAGTGCGTCGAACACGATTTTACCGTTCACGTTCTCTTTTTTTCCGTCCGAAAGTTCCCACAGCAAACTTTCTTTATCGCCATCCATTGCCTTTTGTGCTTGTTTGATTAAAGCCGTTGCCGAAGCATAAGCTTCAAGACATCCTTTTCTGCCGCAGGTGCATTTCTCGCCGCCGATTCGTATTACTTCGTGTCCGAGTTCCACACCCGCGCCGAGATTGCCTTCGAACAGTTTGCCATTGAAAACGATTCCGCTACCTACCCCCGTTCCGAGCGTAAGCATTACAAGCGATTTATATTTCTTGCCCGCACCAAAATGATATTCGCCGAGAGCCGCCGCGTTAGCGTCGTTAGTAACGTAAACGGGCAAATTCAATTCTTCTTTCAGCGTTTTTATAAGCGGAACGTTTTTCCACGCAAGATTGTTGCTGTAAACCACGTTGCCCTTTTCGGTATCAATAAGTCCGGGGCAACCTACACCAACACCTTCGAGCGTCAATCCCGTTTCTTTCTGCAAATCTTTTACGAGATTCGCCATATCGAGAAGAATTTCTTTCGCTTCAACGCCCTTTCTCGTCGGGCATTTCTTAATCGCAACGATCTTGCCGTTTTCATCCACGATTCCGCATTTTATGCCCGTGCCGCCAAGATCGATTCCCGCATAATATTTCAGCGTATTTTCGGTAGTTAAAATCGCCGTGGCGTTTCCGTTTACGGTAAATTCTTCGCCACATGGGATAAAGAAACTGTCGCCCGAAACAAACTTTTCACCGTTTATCTCGCCGCTACCCGATACAAAATCGATTGCGGTAAACGTTTTATCGTTCTTTTCCGCGTATTTCCCGTTGAGTTTCAATTCACGGGTTCTGAAATATTTGCAAGCCGTAAGGTGGCGTATTTCGCCGTTATTGCCGCTTAATTTTTCGTATTCGCCGCCGTTCGTTTCATCCTTGAAAGCTTTGAAATTGATTACGTCCACAGCCTTTTCGACGTGTAACGGACGAAGTTTTCCGTCCGCGCCGCGGCGATTGTAATCGTAAACGCGGTATGTAACGTTGCTGTTTTGTTGTATTTCGCAGATCACGCAACCTGCGCCGATGGCATGCACCGTTCCCGCTTTGATAAGGTAGCAATCGCCCGACTTTACGGGAATAAAATTCAATAATTCTTCGACTGTGCCGTCTTTGACTTTTGCAAGGAATTCTTCCTGGTTCGTATCGCGCTTGAAACCGCAATAGATCCCCGCGCCGTCATCCGCCGAAATAATATACCACATCTCGGTTTTGCCGTTGTCGTGTTCGTATTTTTGGGCGTATACGTCGTTCGGGTGAACCTGAACCGAAAGATTTTTCGCCGCATCGATGTATTTTATAAGCACGGGAAATTCGCCGCCGCTTAAATCAACCGCAGTGTTGTTTTCTTTCAGATATTCGGCAAAAGTTTTATTCGTTCCCGAGATCGTGCTTTTACCATCTTTGTGTACGGATACTTCCCAACTTTCGGCAATAATGCCGTCTTTTTTTCTGCCGAAAAGCGTTTTTAACTTTTCTCCGCCCCATAAATAATCTTTTAATACCGGTTGTAATTTTATCATACTATTTCAATTTACTTTTATTTAAGAAAAATTTTATCGTTGTACTCTGCCGGAAGCATTGCCGTTTGCAAGAGCTTCTACTTCGGAAACCGAAACCATATTATAATCGCCCTCGATAGAATGTTTCAAGCAACTTGCCGCAACCGCGAATTCGATCGCATTCTGAGCGTCGTACCCACTTAAAAGCGAATAAATCAAACCGCCTCCGAAACTGTCGCCACCGCCGACACGGTCAACGATATGCATCGCGTACTTCTTTGAAAAATACGCTTCGCCGTTTGCGAACAGCATACCCGACCAATTGTTATCGTTTGCGGAAAGGCTTTCACGCAAAGTAATAGCCACGCCTTTGAAATTGAATTTTTCCGTCAATTTTTTTGCGACGGATATGTAACCGTTTCTGTCGAGTTTGCCCGTATTTATGTCCGTATTGTCTGCTTCGATACCGAAAACGTCTTTCGCGTCTTCTTCGTTTGCGATGCAATAATCGACATATAGGCAGACTTTTGACATAATTTCGCCCGCTTTCTCTTTGCTCCACAGTTTCTTGCGGAAGTTGAGATCGCACGAAATCGTTATGCCTTTTTCTTTCGCTTTTTTGCACGCTTCGAGAGTGATCGCGGCGCACTCGTCGGATAAAGCGGGAGTAATTCCCGTAAAATGAAACCAAGTAACGCCGTCAAAAATTTTATCCCAATCGAAATCGTTTACGCTCGCCGTGGCGATTGCCGAACCTGCTCTGTCGTAAATCACCTTGCTCGGGCGTTGGCTCGCTCCTTTTTCGCAATAATATATGCCTACTCTGTTGCCACCGCGAACGATTTTGCTCGTATCCACGCCGAATTTTCTTAAACTGTTGACTGCCGCCTGCCCTATTTCGTGCGTAGGAAGTTTGCTTACGAACGCCGCGTCCACGCCGTAATTAGCAAGGCTCACGGCAACGTTTGCTTCCGCGCCGCCGAATGTGGCTTCATACTTTTCGCTCTGAATAAATCTCAGATAGTTTTCGGGAGCGAGCCTGAGCATAACCTCGCCGAACGTTACAACCTTCATAAACTTACCTCTTTAATTATCTCGCATGCTTTTTTGCAGTTCTCGGTTATGTCGCTTTTCATCATAAACGAACCGCCGACCGCAAATATCTTATCGAACTCTAACAACTCTTTCAGGTTGGTCAAATCCACGCCGCCCGTCGGTATGAATTTAACCTGCGGGAACGGTCCGGATAACGCTTTGAGCGCTTTAAGTCCGCCGTAAACGTTCGCAGGAAAGAATTTAACGGTAGTTATTCCAAGTTCCAAAGCCTGCATAATTTCAGTAGGCGTTACGCAACCGGGATAATACGGAATACCCTGTTTACGAACATATAGCGCGACTTTTTCGGAAAGCCCAGGACTTACTATGAATTTTGCTCCGGCATTTACGGCGCGGCTTGCCTGTTCTTCGTTTATAACCGTTCCTGCACCGATATGCATATCCGGGAATAGTTTCACAGCAAGTTCTATCGCTTCTTCCGCACAAGCCGTTCTGAACGTTATTTCCGCGCAATTCACGCCGCCCGCCCTTAACGCCGACAACGTCTTTTCGGTTTCGTTAACGTCTTTAATCACCACTACGGGTATCAGCTTATCCATATTTTATACTCCGCTGTATGCCGAAAAACCGCCGTCCACGGGAATAACCGTTCCCGTTACAAACCCGCTTGCTTTATCATCGGAAAGCCACAATAAACAACCTATAAGGTCACTTATCTCGCCAAACTTCTTCATCGGGGTTGCGGCTAAAATTTTGCCTGTTCTTGCCGTCGGCGTGCCGTCCTTGTTATATAAAAGCGCGCGGTTCTGGTTTGTCACGAAGAACCCCGGGGCGATTGCGTTGCAACGGATATGACAAGGCGCAAAGTGAACGGCAAGCCATTCGGTAAAATTGGACACGCCCGCTTTTGCCGCAGAGTATGCGGGAATTTTTGTAAGCGGACGGAAGGCGTTCATACTCGAAATGTTTACAATATTGCCGCCGGTTTTTACCATTCCTTCGGCAAACACCTGCGTTACCAGAAACGCCGACGTGATATTGAGGTCGAAAACGAATTTAAGTCCGCTTTCGTCGAGCGCGAAAAAGTCTTTAAGTCCTTCCGTTCCAAGCATTTCGGGTGACATAGTTTCGTTATCGCAAGTGGCTTTCGGGTTATTTCCGCCTGCACCGTTTATTAGGATATCCACCTTGCCGAATGCGCCGATAATCGTGCTATAGGCGGACTTTATGCTTTCTTTATCTAAACAGTTGCAACGGATTGCAATCGCGTTTTCGCCTATTTCGGAAGCAATTTTTTCCGCCGCGTCATAGTTGATGTCAAGCAAAGCAACCTGCGCGCCGCAAGCCGCAAGAGCCTTCGCAAACTCGCCGCAGATTATTCCGCCCGCACCTGTTATCGCTACGCTTTTTCCACTCAAATCTATCTTAAAAGGTAAATCGTACATTTTCAAATCTCCTTAATTCTTCCGTTATTTCTTCAAATCTTTTTGAACCGCTTCGAATACGCCCGCAAGATACGCCGCGCCCAAAGCCCTATCGAATAATCCGTAACCCGGTTTTGCGTTTTCGCCCCAAATATTTCTGCCGTGATCGGGACGCAAATATCCGTCAAATCCGTTTTCTTCCAAAGCGCGGACTATGGAACAAATATCCACATTTCCTTCGGCGGTCTGATGCCCGTTTTCGTAAAAATCGGTGTTGTTCACAAATTTCAACTGACGAAGATGTGCGAAATATATGCGCTTTGCGTACTTCGCCGCCATTTTCGGCAAATCGTTGAACCTGCCCGCACCCAAAGAACCCGTGCAGAACGTGATTCCGTTATGCGAATCGGGAACAGCGGCGAACAATCTATCGTAATCTTCTTCTCTGCCGACGATTCTCGGCAGTCCGAAAATATCCCACGGCGGATCGTCTGGGTGAATTGCCATATTTACGCCCGCTTCGTTACACGCAGGCATAATTCCGTTAAGGAAATATACGAGATTTTCAAACAGTTTCTCGTGCGTCATTCCTTCGTATTCTTTAAGCAGTCCGTTGAGTTGTTCGGGCGAATAACTTTCGTCCCAACCGGGTAAGCGCAAGTTATGTTTATCGAGTTTATTAAAATCGGCTTCGCTGTAAGAAAGCGAAGTAGAACCGTCGGCGTGCTTATAGTATAGATTCGTCCTGAACCAATCGAAAACAGGCATAAAGTTGTAACAAACGCACTTTACGCCCACTTTTCCGCAGTTGATTATGTTCTGCGCGTAGTTTGCGATAAGTTTATCCCGCGTGGGTTTGCCGAGTTTTATATCTTCGTGAACGGGAATTGACTCAATTACTTCCATTTCAAGTCCCGCGTTCTCGCAAAGACTTTTTAAGCGTTCGAGTTTTTCCAATCCCCACACTTCTCCAACAGGAACGTCGTAAACTGCGGTGACAACGCCCGTCATTCCCTGAATTTGCTTTATGTAATTAAGCGGTATGCAGTCTTTTTCGCCATACCATCGAAATGTAAGCTTCATAAATTTGACGTCCTTCCTATATTTACTTTGCGAAATTAAAAACGTTCAATCCATTAACAAATACAGATTCGACATTTATTTCATCATCAAACACAACTATATCGGCTCTATAACCTTTTTCAAGTTTTCCCGCATTGATTTTTGCGATTTTTGCAGGAGTTTCCGTAATCATTTTTACAGCGGTTACAATATCGTAGCCGCATTCTTTGGCCATCACACGGACTAATCTGTCCGCCGTGGCGATACTTCCCGCAAAAGCCGATCGGTCTTTTAGCTTGCAAACGCCGTCCTCTACGATAAATTCTGTGCCGCTCATTACGCCTTGCTTTATATCCGTTCCCGCTATCGCTAAGCTGTCGGTACAAAGTAGCGTTTTATCCACGCCCTTGATTTTTACAATCATCTTTAAAAGTTCGGGCGGCAAATGCTTTCCGTCGGCTATTATTTCGGCGCAAAGGTCATCGCGCAAAAACGTACTTTCGATCACACCGAGCGAGCGGAAACCATGATCACGCGTTACCGTGGACGTGCAAGAATACAAATGAGTTACGAGATTGCATCCGTTTTCGATTGCCGTTTTCATATCTTCATATTTAGCGTCGGTATGCCCCGCCGACGCGATTATGCCGTGTTCCGTTAAATATTTGCAGAACTCTCCGTTTTCATCGTTCTCGGGAGCGTATGTCCAACGCGCTATACAGTCACCAAACTCTTCGATAATCGACTTATAAGCCGCTTTTTGTGGTTTTGTTATAAACTTAGGACACTGTGCGCCGCACTGTTTTGCGGATAAATACGGTCCTTCCAAATGTGCGCCGATTACGTTGTTTTTTGCTTTGTTTTTTCCCTTAACCGCAGCTATTTTCGCTACAGCTTCTCTCATCGTACCGAACGCGCCCGCAGTTACCGTCGGCATTATGCTCGTAGTGCCATGCTTTAAGTGAAAATTGCATGCGTTTATTACGTCGTCTTCGCTACAGTTTATAAACGGATAACCGCCTGCGCCGTGAGTGTGCAGATCTATAAACCCGGGCGAAACGTATTTACCCGAAAAATCGTAACGTTTTTCGCAGGCAACATCGTTCCTTTGTCTTTCAAAAAAGCCGTCTATAAGCCCGTTATCGATATATAAATACCCCGAACGCAAACCGTTTGGGGTTATTATTTTATCGCTTTTAATCTCTATCATAGTAGCGCCGAACTCTTATCGTCGAGATATAATTTTGCGTTATCTCTCGTTCTTAAAATGCTCGCGGGGCAATGCTCGTCTATACTGCCGTTTATAGTTTCGTAAACAGCCTTTGCCTTTGTTGCTGCAGGAACTATACAGAACAGCCACGGAGCGGCTACAAGCGTAGGAACGGTCAAAGTCATAGCGTGCGTAGGCACTTCGTCGATCGTCTTAAAACAACCGTCGTTCACCTGCTGATTGCGGCAAATTTCGTCGAGCTTTACAGGTTTAACTACCTTTTTATCGTTAAAATCGGCAACATCGGGATCATTAAATGCGATATGTCCGTTTTCGCCGATACCCATCACGACTATATCGTTCGGATTGTCCTTCAACAATTTTCCGTATCTTTCGGCTTCCTTTTCGGGATCGGTTGCCGTTATATCTATATAGTTAACGCTTTTGAACGGAACAATCCCGAAAATGTGCGCTTTAAGAAAATTGCCGAAACCTTGCGGAGCGTTTTTATCAAGCCCGATATATTCGTCCATATGGTAGGCGTTTACCCTGTTCCACTCTATGGTTTTATCTTCGACCAATGCTTTCAGAACGTCGTTTTGCGACGGTGCGGCGGCAAAAATCATATTAATTTCATTCTTTTCGGCAAGCAGTTCTTTAATTTTAGCCGAGATATCCTTCGCCGCGGCTTCGCCCATAAGCGTCCTGTTTTCAAAAATTTCTACTTCTAATTTATCTTTTACAAACGTTTTCATAATAAGCCTTTCAATTTTTCTACCGCGTCCGTAAACGCCGCTTTTTGATTATCGTATTTGTATGGGTTATCGAAACTCTTTCCGACAAGCGCGTTAAGTCCCGAAAAAGTCTGCAAATGCGGCTCTAAGGTAATAAACGTATCTTTCCTGCCGTTTTCCTTGTAATCGTCGAGAATTTCTTTTATCTTGGCTTCGCCCTTGCCTGCGGGAACTATCGCGCCCGCATATAACGCGTCCTTTATATGAAAATACTCGATATGGTCTGACAATAGCTTATATGCCGACATAGGCTCATAGCCGTCCAGAACGAAATTACCCATATCGAAAACGCACTTGATTCTCCCGCCGAAATATTCGGCTATTTCAAGGCATTTTTCAGGGCTTTCGCCATAGATTAAGGCTTCGTTTTCGTGGCATAAGGTAAGCCCCGTATCATCGGACAATTCAACAAGTTTTTCAAGTCCCGAATAAATTTCGCCTTTACATTTATCAAACGGAGTTCCTTTTGAATAAAACGAAAACATTCTCACATTCTTCGCACCGAGAATATTTGCCGTTTCGTAAACTCTTTTCGCTGTTTCGAAATGTGCGTTCAAATCGCCTTTTATATCGATTTTGCCGAGCGGCGAACCTATTGACGAAACTTTAATTCCGTAATCGTCGAGTATTTTTTTAGTTTCATTTACTTCGCCTTCGGTTAAAACAGAAACGTTTTTGCCGTTCACCCCGCGAAGTTCGATATAACAAAATCCGAATTTATTTAACGCTTCGCATTGTTCTTTCAAACTGTCGGCATATTCGTCCGCAAAAGCGGATAATATCAGTTTATTCATTAGCCACTATGCCTCCGATATTTTTTATTTGTCTTGAAGAATATCTATACTGTATAACCGACTTCCGAAATCATACATAATTCTCGTAATATTCGGATCTCCGCCACCCATCCATTCGGTATTTAATCTTATACCGATTTTGTCAAGCGTTCTGCCCGATACGACATATTTTTCGCATTCGCTTTGCAAAGGTTCGCATGCTTTTGCCGCAACGATTGCGTCCTCATCGGTTCTCGCTACGCAAGCCTGTTGAGTTGCCGTAAATTTATCACCTTTTTTTACAGGCAAATACTGCACGCGCGTTTTTATTTCATAAAGGGAATCAGGTTTAAGTCCGCAAACTTTCAAAAACACCTGCGGACAATATAATTCCTGAATTTTATTTGTGATATTTGCGACCGCCTGTGTTTTGTCTTTCGAAACGACTACCCAACTTGCATGCGTATCGTAGAAAACGCTTTTCAGCCTGTAATAATCGCCAAACTGCAACGTTTTTCTATACTTTTTATACCACTCTATTTGCCCCATTACGGCTTTTGTATCGATGTCGGATATTTTCGTCAAATCCATTTCATATCCGAACGCGCCTATACAAGCCGTATTAAACCTGTTTTCTATCGTACTCGCACGCAACGTGTGTCCGTTTGGCGAAGTGGAAACATGCGCTCCCATTGCGCTCTGCGGATAACAAGTTAAAGTACCTTCCTGAATTTTTACTCTGTCAAAAAAGTCGGTATTGTCGCTTGTCCAAAACTGCGGTGTATAGCACAACATACCCATATCGACGCGATTACCGCCGCTTGCGCAAGATTCAAA
>CAKQXZ010000058.1 GCA_934292955.1 uncultured Clostridia bacterium | reverse complement strand
TTTTGTTTGTTTCATATGGTTGTTACGACTTGAAAATTTACGAGATAAATGATATAATATCATTGAAACTAATCTTATCGGAGAGCGTATATGATATTTCAAGAAACAGAAACCAGCGAATTAAAAAGAGTATTGAACGATACTTTACCGAAAGAGATAGATGCTTTTTTGAATAGTTTTGATGGGAATATTTATATCGGCGTTGAAGATGACGGAACAGTAATCGGTGTTGCAAATCTCGATGACATTCAGAAACGTATCGCGGATATTATCACTACGCAGATTTTACTGAATCCGCAGGAATACGTTACGCTCGGAACTCAGTACGTTGACGGGAAAAACGTTGTGGTAATTTCCGTGCGCAAAGGGAAATCGCTGTATTATATTAAAAAATACGGAAGAAGTGCGGCGGGGTGCTTTATTCGCGTGGGAACGAGTTGTCGCAGCATGACAGAAGAACAAATCGAGCAAAGGTATATTGCAACGCTTTCGATTCCTCGTAAAACAATGAAAGAGGAATTAAGCCCTCGTCAGGATTTAACTTTTAATCAATTTCAAGCATTACTAACGTTTAAAAATGTCCATTATAACAAAGAAACGTTTGAACAAAACTATAATTTACGCAATAGTGATGATAAGTTTAATTATATTGCCTTTTTAGTTTCGGATCAAAATGATACGTCTATAAAAGTTGTCAGATTCAATGGGGTAACAAAAGCGGAATTTTTGTCAAGAAAAGAATTTGATAACGGTTGTATTTTTAAACAAATGGAAGATGCACTCGAATATTCGTTAAACGTTCTTAACATTCTTCAGACGAATATTGTGGGTAAAGAAAGAGTTGATACTCCGTATTTTAATGCAGAGGCTTTCAGAGAGGCTTGGTTTAATGCTGTATGTCATAATTTATGGGTTGAAAAAGTTCCTCCTGCAATTTATGGGTTTGATGATAGAGTCGAAATAATCTCGTATGGATTGCTGAAAGACGGGATGACGAAAGAAGAGTTTTTTATGGGAATCAGCAACCCTGTTAATGAAGAATTTGCAAAAATTTTTATGCGGTTACACTATATGGAACAATCCGGAAAGGGTGTGCCGACTGTAGTGGCTAAATACGGCAAAGAAGTGTATCATTTCGGGACATCGTTTATACAATGTATACTCCCGTATAATATAATAGACAAACAAAAGCAGGAAAGATTATTGGGACGAAATGACCTGAATGGCACGATAAATGGCACGATAAATGGCACGATAAAATTATCTGAAACGGCTACAATTGTCTACGAATTAATGAAGGAAGATGTTAAAGTAACAAAAGCTCAATTAAGCCAAAAAGCAGGAAAAAGCATAAGAACGATTAGTCGTGCGATCGATGAATTAAAGAATAACGGGTTATTATTAGGGCGGACTTCAAATAAAAATGGTGAATGGATATTAAGCAAATGAGAGGTTGTAATACTACCACAGAAACTACCATAGAAACTACCACAGAAACCGTTAAAAAGATGTTAGAAATTATAAATTTCAAATAGAAGCAGTAAATTGATAATTTAAGTAAAAAATAGAAACTAAATCAAAAACGGTGTTTTTGTCTAATATGGATAGATAAAGCGCCGTTTTTTTGTCTAAAACGTAGAATTTTTGGTTTGTCAAAAAAGATACGGAAAAACGCTGGATAGATTCGAACTCTTGTGGTATCGTTGCGTTGTCGAAAGATAAAAAACACGCAAAGGGGTGAGCAAAATGCAAATAACGAATATTACGCCGACAGCACAGAAAGAAAACGATAAAATTCGAATTGCGGCATATTGTCGGGTGTCGACCGATTCGCAAGATCAAATTCATTCGTTTGCGGCACAGATTCGGCATTATAGCGATTATGTAAATCGTAATCCGCGATATACGCTAATAGATATATACGCAGACGAAGGGCTAAGCGGAACGGAAATGCCGAAACGAGATGAGCTAAACCGATTGCTGAAAGATTGCAGTCGCGGAAAAGTCGATAGAATAGTAACAAAATCCGTTTCGAGACTTGCGAGAAATACAGAAGATTTACTTTCAATGCTTCGAATGATAAAGGGCTTTGGCGTAAGCGTATATTTTGAAGAACAGGGCATAGATACGACACAAATGAATATGGAAATGATAGTAACATTCCCCGGTATGGCAGCTCAACAAGAGAGCGAAACCATATCGGGGAATTTACGTTGGGCGATCCGTAAGAAAATGGAGAAAGGCGAATACGTTATTTCGCGCCCCGCTTACGGATTTTACCTTAAAGGAAAAAGTTCCGAAAAGAATGAAGCCGAAGCGGAAATAGTGCGAAAAATCTTCAAATGGTATTTAAGGGGTATGGGAATGCAACAAATAGCCGATAGACTAAACGCTGAAAATGTCCCATACTCATACAATGCGTCCAAGCAATGGCAAAAGACCACAATTCAATATATATTAAGCAACGAAAAATATATAGGCGACGGGTTATTCCAAAAAAGTTATACGACGCAAGGTCTGCCGTTCAAAAGACTTGATAATAAAGGCGAACGAGCAAAGTATTATGTCGAAAATTACAACCCTGCGCTTATAGACAAAGAGACATTCAAAAAAGCGCAGAATTTAAGAGAAACGCGGGCAAAAAACAAATTCTCCGAATCGGGAAAACATATCCTGTCCGGAAAAATTCGATGCCCGGACTGCGGGTATGCGTTCAGACGATACAAGTGTAGGGGAAAAGCTTATTGGGGATGTTCGTTAAACTCCGGTACGGGTAAATGCAAAAGTCGGCGGGTGAGAGAAAACGCCATGTTCGAAACGTTCATTTATATGGCGTATAAATTAAAACTTCACCGGAATGAAATAATAGTGCCGCTTATAAAAGCTATCGAACGCTTGCAAGAGAAAGCGAGCGAAAACGGTGAAATAATAAAGCGGATAGATAAAGAAATAGCCGATTTAAGCGCGAAAAATCTTGTCGTCACAAAGTTATATACAAGCGGAGTTCTTAATGTAACCGATTATAATAAACAAGTATCCGAAATCGTAAACCGAATCAAATCGCTGAGAACGGAACGAAAAAAGAGAACGGATGAAGACGAAGATGTGCAGCTGACGGAATTAAGGACTTTAGACGAAAAAATAAACGAATGCGCGTTGATCGGCGGACGATTAAATACGGCGTTGTTCGATCAAATAGTTGAAAAAATTGTTGTAATCGATTGCGCCAATATAAAATTCTATCTAATCGGTGGGCTTGTGTTAACGGAAACTATCAAAGAGATATGGAGATGTAAACAAAAGTGAAATACAGAAATATACCGTTCGGATATCAATATGTGGACGGGAAAATCGTTATACATGAAAACAACGCAGAAACATACAGAAGTCTGTGTAACGCGTATATAAAAGGCGGCTCGCTGAAAGGCATAGCAGACCGATTGAACGAGAAAAACGTTGCATATAACGACGGTGTAGCGGGATGGAATAAACCGCGCGTTGCCAGGCTTATCGCGGATAAGCGATATCTCGGCAACGAAACGTTTCCCGCAATTATAACGAACGAAGATTACACAAAGATACAGACGATAAAAAATCAAAGAAATACGCAAAAACTGACAAACAGGAACGACGGAATATTTCAGTTGCCGATTGCCGTTAAATGCCCTGTATGTGGCGATATAATAAAAAGACGATGTAGTCGTCGTAAAAAGGGGTATTCCCAATGGAGATGCAAGAATCCCGAATGCGATAATACGATAAATAAAAACGACGATGAATTGCTTGCGGACATAATAAAGTTGTTGAATACGGTAATCGATAACCCCGATATGATTATAATTCCGTCGGATATACAATTGGAATCGTGCTCGAAAATCAAGGACGAAAAATTCTTAAATGCAGATAGCTGTTCGGAACGGGAAAAACTGACCGAATTGGCGGCGTTAAGGTATAGGGATATAAAATCGGAAAGTAGTCGTACTCAAATGATAAAAGATATTTTTATCGCAAGCGAAAAATTAACGCAGTTTCCAAGCGAACTGTTGGAACGGACTTCTACGGCAATAAAAATATATAATGACGGAACGATCGGAATCGTTCTCGATAACGGTCAAGAAATAAGAAATTGAGGTTAAGATAAATGCAGTTATTTCAAACTGAAGAAACTCGTAAGGTTGTTCACACTATAAATCCGACAATATCGTCGACGGCAGATAGTAATCGATGTCGACAGATTCGAGTGGTGGCATATTGCAGAGTTTCGACAAAACAGGAGGAACAACTGAATAGTTACGAAACGCAAGTAAAACATTATACCGAAAAAATTCGCGGTGAACCGAAATGGAAACTTGTAGAGATTTTTGCCGACAAGGGAATAACGGGAACGAGCGTAAAAAACAGAGACGAATTCAATAAAATGATACGCCTGTGCAAAAAGAAGAAAGTCGATATGATAATAACGAAATCAATATCACGATTTGCGAGAAACACGCTCGATTGCTTAAAATATACGAGATTGCTAAAATCGCTCGGAGTCGACGTATTCTTCGAAGAACAAGGGATTCACAGTATGGACAGCGGTGCGGAATTTTATATAACGATTTACGGCAGCATCGCGCAAAGCGAATCGGAAAATATAAGTGCGAACGTAAAATTCGGCAAAGCCCAAAGCGCGAGAGAAGGTAACGCGACCTTCCATTACAAGAATTTTCTCGGATATAGAAAAGGCGCAGACGGAAAACCCGAAATCGAGCCGGAAGGAGCCGAAACAGTAAAAATGATATATGACATTTTTCTCGGCGGGGATAGTTTGATGAAAGTCGCCGAGAAACTTGATAAGGCAGGACGACCGACTCCGAGCGGACGCGGAAAATGGTCGTCATCAACGGTTCGATCGATACTTTCCAACGAAAAGTATGCTGGCGACGTTATAATAAATAAAACCTATACGGAAGATTGTTTATCAAAGAAAATTAGAGTAAACAACGGGGAACGGCAGAAATTTTATATAGAAAACAACCATCCCGCGATAATAGATAAGACTACATTTGCAAGAGTCCAGGAAGAACTTGCCAAAAGGCTCGGTAAGGCAAAAGTAAAACAAGTAGGAACAAAGACCGAAATCGGTAAATATTCAGGCAAGTATGCCTTAACCGATCTGCTTATATGCGGAGAATGCAATACGCCATACAGAAGGTGTACCTGGACAAGTCACGGGCGCAAAAAAATAGTTTGGCGGTGTATAAATCGCCTTGACTTCGGCAAAAAGTATTGCCACGATTCTCCGAGCGTTGAAGAATCGGCAATACAGTCCGCTATTATGAGCGCGATATCAAAAGTTGAAAATAAAAACATAGATGTGTTAAAAACGCTCCAACGGCATATAGAGATAGGTATCGGTGCCGGCGATGATAATGGCGAAGAAGTTGAATTACAGGCTCAAATCGCTAAAATAGATGATGAGTTCCAAGCGATGCTTAATGCAATATCAAGCGAGAATGCGGGCGAATTTGACGAAGAACAGGCGCAACACCTAATGGCGCGGAAAAACGAATTACAGCGCCGTATAACCGAAATTAACGAGCGAAAGCGCAATAGTGAAAACGCAAAGAATAGGGTTGAAGAAATAGGCAATATCATGGAAGTGCTAAAAAATCATCCGCTGAAATATGACGATCGGCTTGTCCGTCAGATAATCGATAGCGTGATTATAGAATCGAAGGAAAAAATTAGAGTTGTACTAAAAAATGGGTTGGAGATTGATGAAGCTTTGTTTTAATCGGGTGCTTAAGTATTTTTAGGAGCCTTTTACTTGTCAAAAATAACAATATATGGTATAATGGAAAATATAAAGACACTATACATTGAGTTTGTAATTTGAGATAAGGATGGTTATGGGAGAATTGTTGATTACTTTGGTAGAAAGTGGCTCCAAAAAGATTTTTGAAGCCTTGAAAAACTTTTTCGGCGAAAGTCAAATAACGAATGAAATACACGACGAAATAGATAAAAATCTATTTACGGTTGCAGCATCGGATGAAAAATATCGGTATATTGAAGACGTTAAAGAAAGTGATATATATGACAGATTTTTGAGTGAGTGTATTGATAATGCATCATTAAATATAGCTGTTAATGATTTTGTTGAAAGGTATTATTCAGATAAATCTCAGGATGCGAAAGATTATATTAAACGTTTTTATAGCGATATAACCATCACCGTTTGGCGAGTTTTGGTGCAGCATACGAGCAGAAGTGAAAAGATTCTTCTAAAAGGACAAGAAATAAGTAATGAAAAAATATTATTACGACTTGATCAAATAGAAAAAAGTATTAAGGAAAAAGAGTTGAAGAATACCGTTGCCGTTACCTACAGCGCTAATATGCAAGGCAAACAGTGGACGTTGAATAGATATATACCAAGCAGTGTCGTTGATTTGTCAATTTCTAATTATCCGATGCAACCGGATGACGTTAATTATTGGAAATATGCGCAAAAGTCGCTAATATCTGAATTTAATAAGCGATTATCCGCCTTATTGGATGATGGCTATAGCGTTGATTTATATGCTTTGGCTCCGATCCCGTTATTAGTTCAATTAGGTAATTTGTTTGCAAATAGACCTAATATCAATATATTTCAGTTAAAAAAAGTCCCATCGACCTTTGATTGGGAAGATGCTGGTGAAAAATTAAATATAACAACAAACAGCGATTTACCAGAACAAGAAGTAGAAGAAGTTGCACTGTTAATGTCTTTCAGCGAAAAGGTTAGTAAGCGTAATGTTACGGCAACCGTTGGTGAAAAAATTCCGCAGATAGAGATGTCAATAAAGGAGCCATTTGATGATTTTTTGAGATGTAAAAGGCAATTGGATGATTTCTTATTTGAGTACCGGAAAGTGAAATCATCATTAGGTTCGAAAGGTGTAAAGCGAATCCATTTGTTTGCATCGATACCTATTGCGTTTGCTATTGGTATCGGACAAGCATATAATACAAATTATGATCCTGAAATAATTACATATGATTTCAATCAGGGGGTATACACTAAAGCATTAACAATAGGAGAAAAATGATGGATTTTAATAAATTATTAAGCGAACTTGCAGATGAACTTGATATTACCGATAGTCAAGAAGGCGCGATAAAAAGAGCTTACAATAGCGTGGCTGAATGGTTGAATCAAAATGACGCGAATATTGCAAAGCACCATATTCATATTTTTCCGCAGGGGAGTATGATGTATGGTACGGCAATAAAACCGATAAATGAAGATGACTATGACATAGATTTGGTTTGTGAATTTAAGGAAGAAGTAGAAGATCTTGAGCCAAAATACGTAAAAAAGAGCGTTGGAAAGCGAATAGTTGAGAGCGAGAAATATAAACCCATGTTACAGCCCGAAGGTCGACGTTGTTGGACGCTTCAATATTGCGATGCTTTAAATTTTCATATGGATATACTTCCCGCAATTCCGTTTAGAGAAAAATATTATAGAACGGATAGCCGATTGTTTGAATCCTACAATAGTATAAGCGTAAGAAAGGAATTAGCCTTGTTAGCGACGGATCGTAATAAAGAGAGTGGTGAATATAGGTATATTCCTACAAATCCAAGGGGATATGCTGAATGGTTTAAGGAAAAAACCAAATTAAGTCGTAGTGGGGAACGTATGCTTTTTGATAGTGTTGAAAGGGTTCCCGAGCATTCAAATAAAACAGTTTTACAAAAATCTATTCAATTATTAAAACGTCACCGCGATGTGTATTTTTCATCGAAGAATGAAGAATATAAACCTATTTCTATGATTATTACTACACTTGCGGCGCAAAGTTATAATGGGGAAAACAACATCTATGATTTTATTTGTAGTGCTTTATTAAAGATGCCAACTTTAGTAGAGAAAAGCGGAGACGAATATGTCATAAGAAATCCTGTAATGAGCAAGGAAAACTTTGCTGACAAATGGAAAGAAACTCCCCAAAAAGCAGCTGGCTTTTTTAATTGGGTTAATGATGCTTATGTCGATTTTATAAACCTAAAAGATTTAACTACATATGCTGAAGTGGATCGAGTATTCAAAGAGATTTTTTCGCAAAAGCCAGTAGACCGTTTGATGCAAAAATATAGCGTAAATAAGAACGGTGAAAAGGTCTTTTTCAGTATTGACACGGAAAAGGCAGATGCATTGACTTCACTTAATCGTATTTCGTATAGAAAGGCTCCGCCGTGGAAATTGCCTCGAGCATTCCGTGTGGCAATTCAGGGAAAAGTAAGCTATGATTCTGGAAATACCTACCAAGATTTCACGAGTGATAAGATTCTGCCTAAAAACGTTCTATTGCGATTCTTTCCAATTCATAGTATACAACCACCATATACTGTAAAATGGCAGATTACTAATACCGGTAATGAGGCTAAAATAGCTGGTGGTTTAAGAGGCGATAAGTTCGAAGATTCTGAATTGAGTTCGAATGGAATTCTGTGCGGAAAAAAAGAGTCGACATCTTATACGGGGATGCACTATATCCAGTGCTTTATTATTAAAAACGGGAATCAATGTGTAGGTATGAGTAAACCATTTATTGTGAATATACAATAATAAATTAAGAAATCAGTCAAAAGCCGTTTTTTGTCAATGGCATCTCATAACAAAAAAATAAAGAAAATATAAATCGTTTTGAATTTTAGTTGACACCGGCTAATATAATATGATAAACTGTATAAGGCTTGAGCGAATAAGTTCGCTTCTGTTGATAAAAATTAAAGGGTATCTTTTTTGAAATCCCTTGACATAAAAAAACTCCGATTTGTGTCGGAGTTTTCTTATGCTAAAAATTTTATCGACACTTTCGATAGAATTTAGGATATTAGGCGCGTTTTCATTTTGAATTTTATGTAAACAAAAAACTCCGACAACATCGGAGTTTTTTGTTTTTCTGGAGGTACCACCCAGATTTGAACTGGGGCGTAAAGGTTTTGCAGACCTTGGCCTTACCACTTGGCTATGGTACCGAATTAACTTGTTTTTGTCAAGTAAAACCGTATTCGGCAACTTAAGAAAAGAGCCTATCGATTTTTGCCGATTCAAGCGAACAACCAACTCGAACTGTTTTTTAGTCTACCATATTATATTCGGACATGTCAACTAAAATTCAACGGATTTGTATTTTTTCTTTCCGGAATAATTTTATAAAAAGGGTGCATATGTCGCGTATAAAACCGCAATAAATATGAAAAGGTTTGTAAGTAAACGCCATATGAAAAACGTCTGCGCAGTTTACCGCAGAACTTTTTTTTAAGATCAGATTTTCGGCGAAGTATTGTTTTTGTATTGTTTCGGCGAATAGGACGTGCGTTTTGTAAATGTGCGCGAAAAATAGTTGTAATCGTTAAACCCGACTTGCTCTGCTACCTGAGTAAGCGCTACGCCTTCAAGAATGAGTTTTTTCGCTTCGTTTACCTTTTCGTCGAGAATATAGTTTATAATCGATTTTCCCGTTTCGCGGCGGAATACGGCAGAGCAGTATGTAGGAGAAAAGAACATTGCTTTTCCGATATCGTCAAGCGAAATACGTTCATGCATGTGAGTGGTTATGTATCTTTTTATTTTCAACGTCAGCGGATTGAACCCGCGTATATCCAGATTGACAACAAGTTGCTTAAGAATACATTGCAGAATAAGCGTAAGCCTGTCGGTGTCGTCGACCATCTGATTATGTATCTCGTTGCACGCGGATAGCAAAAGTTTAATTTCGTTGCCTATTCCGCCGTCGATATAGAGCGGCAGGTCGAGCGGATCGTCATCCGGATCTTTATGAAAGTTAAAACTGAAATAATCGGTGTTTTCAGCCGCTTCGCGGGAGCGCGACGAGTTTTCTCTCACAAAAATTACGTCCCCGCTTTTCATAGCGATGTTTTTGCGGTCGATCTGATATGTAAGCGAGCCGCTCATAACGAAAGTGACTTCGTAAAAGGTTATTTTCGTATTGGGGATTCTGTCGGTATGGCAGAATCTGTTGTGTCTGAAAAAGAAAAGATTCATAAAAGTGAATAATGCTAAAAAATAATTATTTTAATAAGATTATGCATTGATTTTATGCGAAAACTTTAATATCATTGTAGCAGTGGACGGTGCTGTTGTCAAGACTAAAGCACAAAAAAACAAACACTTTTTTAATCGAAGTTACCAAACATAACAAAACCATCTTTTCAATAAGGAGAAAAATAATGAAAAAGTTAAAATCGGCTGTGGCTCTTTTTCTGACTTTGGGGCTTACTCTGACGAGTTTTATCGGCTGTCATGGCAAAGATTCCGGCGATTGGGACGTTATCATCGACGAAACGCAGACGCAACTTTATGTGTCCAACCTTAACTTCGGAATAGGGTATGATTGGCTGAACAAAGTCAAACGGCGTTTCGAAACCGTTTATGCGGAAGAGTCGTTTGAAACCGGTAAAAAAGGCATTCAGGTCATTATCGATACCGAAAATCAGGTAAACGGCGCATGGCTTATTATTCCCAACAGTTCGTGGGACGTTTATTTTAACGAAAACCTGCCTTTTAACGATTATGTTTCGCAGGGGCAGTTGCTCGACATTTCCGACGTCGTTAAAGCGCCCGCTTACGGCGAAACGAAAACGATAGAAAGAAAGCTGACAGACGATCAGAAAGCGAGTATTACCGCTTACGACGGCAAATATTACGTTCTACCGCATTATGAAGCCTATCGCGGGCTTAGTTACAATGTGAAAGTTTTCGAAGATAATAAGTTATTTTTCGCCGAAAATAAGGATAACGGAAACGGCGGTTTTGTAGTAAGCGCGAAAGATAAACGCTCTTTAGGCCCCAACGGCAAAACGGGCGTTATTGACGGCGTTGACTATTCTTACGACGACGGCTTGCCTGCGACGGTCGACGAGTTTTTTGCTCTTTGCGATCGTATGGTTTTGGTAGGCGTTACACCCTTTGTCTGGCCGGGCGCCGCCGTTGCTTACTCCGAATATATAGTCGACGCTTTTGCCGAAGCGTTTTCGGGCAGCGAACAACTCGGTTACAATTTTTCTATCGACAGCGGAATTAAGACAACCGAAGTTATTACCGGTTTTAACGGAAATACTCCCGTAACCGAAAAGGTAACTATATCCAACGAAAACGGATATATGCTCCGCAGACAGGCGGCAAAATACTACGGCTATGCGGTTTTTGCCAAAATCATAGAAAATCTCGATAAATACGTTTATTCGCTTTCCGACAACAACAGTACGTTCACTCAATACGATTCGCAGGAAGAATTTCTTGCGGGCGAATTCGAAAACAAGCCTATAGGAATGATAGCCGACGGTAACTACTGGTGGAACGAAAGCATAAAATCCGGCGCCTATCAGCGTACGGTAAATCAGTTTGGCGGTAAAGCGGAAGAAAAATCCCGTGAGTTTGCATGGATGCCGCTGCCCGGAGTATGGAGTGCGACCGACGGCGAAACGCCCGTTACCGAACCCGTGCTTAAAGACGCGATGAAATCATATTGCTTCGTAAACGCGGACATAAAGAATGATCCCGGCAAGGTAAAAGCAGCTAAGGCTTTCGTAAGTTTCTGTTATTCCGACGAATCGCTGCAGGAGTTCACCGTAACTACAGGCGTTGCAAAAGGTCTTGATTACGAACTTACGACCGAACAGGAAAATTCGCTCGCGTCTCTCGGCAAAAGTTGCTGGACTTTGCGTAAAAGTTGTAATGTCGTAAGACTGCTTTCTTCTAATCGTTTGTTTATCGAAAATCAGGGCGATTTTACAACCAATCTGCACACTTCTGTTGTAAACGGTCAGGCATATCTTACTCCGTTTACGGCGTTCAAGGCAAAAGTTTCCGCTCGCGAATACTTTATGGGCAACTGGACGTCCGAGTCAGACTGGAACAAGAATTATTCAAAATATTTTACCGAAGGTTATTGATAAATGGTGGCGGTTAAGCAAAAGAGAAAAGCGAACATATCGAAATACGTTTTTTACACGTGCATGATGGCTTTGCCGTTTCTGCAATTTTTCGTGCTGTGGTTTTGCGTAAACGTCAACTCGATTCTTCTCGCTTTCAAAAACTACGATTACGATACGGGCAAATATACCTGGTACGCATTTGAAAACTTTGCGAAAGTATTCGAAAACATGAAAGACGTGCCGTTTTTTGCCGCGTCAGTTAAAAACTCTTTGATCATTTATCTCAGCAGTCTTGTTATAGGCACGCCGCTGTCGATACTTTTCGCTTTCTACATTTATAAAAAAATGCCGCTGAACGGACTGTTTAGAACCTTGCTTTTCGTACCGCATATTCTCAGCGCGCTGATTATGGTTATTCTTTATAAATACTTTGTTGACCGCGCTATTCCCATTCTGTTCGAAGGCATAACCGGTAAGGCGATAAAAGGGTTGCTCGCAAATTCCGAAACGGCGTTTGCAACGATAATTTTTTATAACGTCTGGACGGGATTCGGCAGCAGCACGGTAATATACAGCAGCACAATGAGCGGTATTTCGGAATCGGTTGTCGAAGCGGCAAAACTCGACGGCGCAACGGGATTAAAAGAATTGATTTATATTACGGTGCCGATGATATGGTCGACGTTTGCAACCTTTGTGGTGGTCGGCTTTGCGGGGCTGTTTACAAGTCAGGCGAACCTGTACAATTTCTACGGCGACAAAGCCGAATACAGTTTTTATACTTTCGGATACTATCTCTACACGGCTATACGTTCGGCTTCTATATCCGAATATCCCTATTTGTCGGCGTTGGGGCTTGTGCTTACCGCAATTGCGTTGCCGCTTACGCTCGGTTTGCGTAAACTGACCGATAAGGTCGGTTCGGAATTAAGGTGAAAAGTATGAAGGGAAAAACCGTTAAAAAAGATAAATTCTCCGCGCTTTTCATCGTCACGTTCTGCATATTGGCAATTTACGTCATATCGTTGATGATGCCCGTAATCTGGGGTGTTTTTACTTCGCTTAAAGATCAGACCGAATTCAGAAACAACGTATTGTGGTTACCGAAAGGGTGGATCTGGAACTGGCATTGGGATAACTTCATAAAGGTATCGGGCGGTTTTTACGAAAGAGTTACGATAGTAGGCGTAGGCAGAAGAAAGGTCTATTTCGGAGAAATGGCTGTAAACACGCTGTTATATGCCGGCGGTTGCGCTCTGCTGCAGACGATGTGTCCGTGCATAGTTGCGTATCTTACCGCTAAATTCGATTTCAAATTCAGTAAGTTCATCAACATACTCGTTCTCATGATTATGGTTATGCCCATAGTCGGGTCGGCTCCGTCCGAAATGCAGATACTTAAAAAGCTGCAGTTTTACGATAATATGTGGGGAATGTGGATATGCAAATTCTCTTTTCTCGGCTTGTATTATCTCATTTTTTACGGAGCATTCAAAAATATTTCCAAAGAT
>CAKQXZ010000057.1 GCA_934292955.1 uncultured Clostridia bacterium | reverse complement strand
GTCGGCTGGATAGCAGGCGAAAGGGAGTTTTATTATTGGTCTGCCGATCGTTACGGGCATTATCCGATTAAACCCGAAGAAATTACGGCTAATTACCTTAATTGCGAAAAGCGGACTTTTTTTAAGCCGATGATGTTCGAAGCGGACGGAAAGACGGTGGGACATCTGATTTTTCGCACGCCGACGGACGATCCGAAAGTTATTCGGATAGGTTTTATAATTATAGATAAAAACGAACGCGGTAAAGGTTACGGAAAAGCGATGACCAAGGCGGGCGTTGATTATGCCAAAAACGTTTTGGGTGCGACCGAAGTTAATCTTGGCGTGTTTGAAAAAAACGTTGAAGCGATTGCCTGCTACAAGTCTTTGGGTTTTGTTATTGCGCCTGACGACGGCAGAGAGATAACGTCTTTTAATTATAATAACGAAGAATGGAAATACCTTAAAATGGTATATAACGGTTAACGAACGTTTTTGAATTGAACGATTTATTGCCGATTTTCGGTTGTTTTTTCAGCCGTTAACAAAGAACAGATTATAAAACGAATTGCTCGATAATCGACCTATAAGCCGACTTTTTTGTTATTTATAGGTGAATTTACAAATAAAAATCAAACCCATACAGGAGTTTTTTATGGATTTAAGTCACATACAATGGTTTCCGGGGCATATGACCAAAGCCATGCGAATGATGGAAGAGAACATTAAAAACGTGGACGGCGTGATATTCGTTCTTGACGCGCGCGCGCCCTTTTCCTGCATGAATAAAACGCTTGAAAAAAAACTCGGCAACAAGCCGTTTTTGTATGTTCTGAATAAGTGCGACATAATTTCGGAAAGAGACAGAGATTACATTGTAAAAACGCTTTCGGACGACGGAAAAAAGGTTGTTACAGCAATCGGTACAAACGCGGGCGGTTGCAAAAATATTTATCCCGCGTTCAGAAGTCTGCTTGCCGAAAAAATCGAAAGAAAAGCGGCTAAAGGCATTACGAAAACGCTCCGCGCGATGGTTGCGGGGGTGCCGAATACGGGTAAATCTACAGTTATTAACGCGTTGTGCGGTAAAAAAGCCGCGCAGGTCGGCAACAAAGCGGGCGTTACGCGCGGCAAGCAATGGATAAGGCTTGACGGGTTCGAGCTGCTTGATACTCCGGGAACGATGCCGCCGTCGCTCGATAACAATAACAACGGGCTTAACCTTGCGTTTATCGGCAGCCTTAACGACGCGATTGTGGACGAAGGCGACCTTTGTCTTGCGCTGATTGAAAAAATTCTTGAAATTAAGCCGACTGCGATTTTTGATAAATACGGAGTGGAAACCGACGATAAAACGCCGCTTGCCGTTTACGAAAGTATTTGCGAAAAACGCGGGTATCTTATGAAGGGCGGCGTTTACGATTATTCGCGGTGCGCGCTCGCCGTTATAGACGACTTCAGAAAATGTCGCTTGGGAAAAATCTGTTTGGAAGGGAAAAATTGACCTATAGGTCGATTATCGCATAGTTATGACTGATAAAATGCTTGAGAAAATAAAAATTGAAAAGCAGTATCTCGAAAAGGGATATAAGTATATTGCGGGGGCAGACGAAGTAGGGCGCGGTCCGCTTGCAGGTCCCGTGGTTTGTTGCGCCGTTATTATGCCGCTTGACGAAAGCGAAATTATAGACGGCGTTGACGACAGCAAAAAACTTTCGGCAAAAAAGCGCGAAAAGCTTTCGGAAGAAATTCTTAAAAAGGCGATTGCGGTCAAAATTTGCCAAAGAGAACCTGAAATTATAGACGAAATAAACATTCTGGAAGCGACAAAACAGTGCATGGCGGAGTGCGTTAATACTCTTGAAGTGCGCCCCGACGTGCTGTTTGCCGACGCGCTCGATATTAAAACCGAAGTTCCTTGCGTGCCTATAGTTCATGGCGACGCGCTCAGTTATTCTATAGGGTGCGCTTCTATCGTCGCTAAGGTTTACAGAGATAAACTTATGGACGAATATGCGGAAAAGTATCCCGATTACGGGTTCGAAAAAAATAAGGGGTACGGCACGGCGGTTCATATTAAGGCAATTAAAGAAAAGGGACCTTGCCAAATTCACAGAAAGTCGTTTATTAAAAACTTTTGGAAAGGTTGAATTTAGTGCGCCGTAAGGTCGGCATGATTATTTGAAAAGTGCGGCGCTGCGCGCCCGGATCCTTCGTAAGTATGGCAATGGGGGGCGCGTCTCAGGATGACGAGTTGCTTGGTGGTTGGTGCGTGCGTTGATGTATACTTAAAGATGGAAAATGCTGTGTTTTTAATTGCGGGGATAGTAAATGGGCTTGTTTTTGAATAATAAGAAAGAAACGGGAGAAAGCGGCGAAAAACTCGTTGCCGATTATCTTAAAAAGAACAAATATAAGATATTGAAAAAGAATTACCGCACGGCGTTCGGCGAAGCGGATATCGTTTCGAAAAAAGAAAATTTTCTTGTGTTTACCGAAGTTAAGACAAGATCGAGCGAACTGTACGGAAAACCTTGCGAAGCGGTTGATTATAAAAAACGCGCAAGATATTTCAAAATTGCCGAATTTTTTATTTCTTGCAACGAAAAATATAAGGATTATTTTGTGAGATTTGACGTGGCGGAAGTGCTTGCGGGCGATATAAATTATATTGAAAACGCTTTTACTTTGGACGATTGAATTTGTTGCCGTGCGTTGAGCTACTTTGCTAAAAGTCGCGCTATAGGTCGATTATCGGCTGTTTTATCGTGTTTTGGAGTTAAAAATGAAGATATGTGTTTCTGCCGCGTCGGGAATAGAAGCGGTAACCAAAAGAGAACTATATAATCTCGGGTACGGAAATGTTCCGTCGATAAACGGCAGGATGACATTTTCGGGCGACGAAAAAGACATTTGCGCCTGTAATCTGTTTTTGCGTACGGCAAACAGGGTTTTTATAGAACTCGGTGAGTTTGCGGCAAAGTCTTTCGACGATTTATTTGACGGCGTGTCGGATATAGCGTGGGAGGAAATTCTGCCGTGCGACGCTAAAATAGACGTTGTTGCAAAGTGCGTAGACAGTACCGTGCATGCCGTTTCGGCTACGCAAAGCGTGTGCAAAAAGGCGATTTGCGGGCGACTTCTTAAAACGTACAAAATGCTTACGGAAAGCGGAGAAAGATATAAAATAGAGATTGCGGTTGTTAAAGATCACGCGACGGTTATGCTCGATACGTCGGGTAGTGGACTGCACAGGCGCGGTTACCGCGGGCTTGTGGGCGAAGCGCCGCTTAAAGAAACGCTTGCCGCCGCTATTATTTTGCTTTCGGTATGGAATAAAACCCGCCCGTTTGCCGACCTTTTTTGCGGAAGCGGAACGTTCCCTATAGAAGCGGCTATGATTGCTAAAAATATTCCGTCGGGCGGGAACAGAGATTTTGACTTTCTGCACTGGCAAAAGTTCGATTCTTCTGTGTTTGCCGATATGAAGAAAAAGGCTTTGGACGGCGTGGCGGACGAAGAATTGCAGATTTCGGCGTTCGATATTGACGAAAATCAGTTAAAGCTTGCGAGAAAACACGCATCGATTGCAGGCGTTGCCGGCGATATTCATTTTCAGCGTGCCGACGTTAGCGAATTTTCTTCGCATAAAAAATACGGCGTTCTGTTCTGTAATCCGCCGTACGGCGAAAGGTTATCCGACCGAAGAGAAATAGAAAAAATTACCCGCGCTTACGGAAAGGTTTATGCAAGTCTTCCCGATTGGAGCGCGTATACCATTACGCCCGTGACCGATTTCGAGCGGTTGTTCGGCAAAAAAGCGACTAAAAAACGCAAACTTTATAACGGCTCGATTGAATGCACGCTGTATGCGATGCTCGGTAATCCGCCGCAGAAACGCCGCGACGACAATATGAATGAGTGAAAGAAAAGTCCGCGAAAGTTGAGATAATCGACTTATAGGCGGGCTTTTTTGTTGAATAAGGTGACGCGATTATTGAAATATGCGGCGCTGCGCGCCTTGATCCTTCGTAAGTATGGCAAGGGGCGCGTCTCAGGATGACGTGGCTGGGCTTGCCGTGGAAAAAATTGCATAGCGGAATGATTGGCTTTTTAGTCCGCATCCACCGCAAGCGGTCCCCCTTCTCCAAAGGGCGAAGGCAAGAATTGATTGCGTAACGAACAATAGTGAAACCCGACTATGTGCTGATATACGACATATAAGCGGTTTTTGTGTTGCATAAGGTGACGCGATTATTGAAATGTGCGACACTGTGTGCCCGGATCCTTCGTGAGCGGGGCAAGGGGCGCGTCTCAGGATGACTGGGAAAAAAGGTGCGGAAGATATAATATATAATAGGTTAAAAGACAGAAACCGACGGCAAATGATGAATAATTTTTTTGATTTTTTTATTAAAAATGTTGACAAGTGTATAAATTTGTGATATCATTCAGATATCAAAAATAAATCAAAAAAACAAGGAGCTCAAAATGGAAGAAAAAATTCTTACCCAAAAGAAAAACGGCATGGCCGTGTTGTTTTTAGGTATAGTAATGGCAATTATTTGCATCGCATTGTTTATTACGGGCGGAAATTTGCTTGATAACTCGGACGGAACGAGCGTAACGGGAATAATTTGTATGGTTTGCGCACTTGCACTTGCTTGCTTTACCTGGATACCTTTCGCATCGCTCAGAGTATTAAAACCGCAGGAAGCGTTGGTTTTAACGCTGTTCGGCAAATATGTCGGCACGCTTAAAGGCGATGGATTTTATGCGGTTAATCCGTTCTGCACGGCGTTTAACCCTGCGGCGACCACAAAACTTAAGCAGAGCGGCGACGTAGGACATGCGGGAAGTTGTTCTAAAGAAGAAGGCGGAGAAGCGGCTGCGGTTGCTGCGGCGAACAAGAAAATTTCGCTTAAAATAATGACTCTGAACAACAACAAACAAAAAATAAACGACTGTTTGGGTAACCCGATAGAAATCGGAATTGCGGTTATCTGGAAAGTCGTAGATACCGCTAAAGCGGTGTTTAACGTTGATAACTATAAAGAATATCTTTCGTTGCAATGCGACAGCGCGGTCAGAAATATCGTGCGCGTTTATCCTTACGACGTTGCGCCCAACGTTGATACCACGGGCGACGGCGTTGCCGACGAAGGCAGCCTGCGCGGGGCGAGCGAAGTAGTTTGCTCGCGCATAAGGGATGAAATTCAGTCGAAAGTGGAAATCGCGGGGATAGAGATTGTAGAAGCGCGTATTACCTATCTTGCTTATGCTACCGAAATCGCTTCCGTAATGCTGCAACGTCAGCAAGCTTCCGCTATTATCGACGCAAGAAAGATGATCGTCGACGGCGCGGTCGGTATGGTCGAAATGGCTCTTGAAAGACTTAAAGAAAACGGCGTTGTCGAACTCGACGAAGAAAGAAAAGCGGCGATGGTTTCTAATCTGCTTGTTGTTCTTTGCGGCAACCGAGACGCGCAACCAGTAGTTAATTCCGGTTCTATTTATTGATTAAAGATTACTTATAAAAGCGTGCGGTAAAACCGATTAAAGGTCTTTAACGCTTAATTAAATTCACGAAAGGGGGCGATATTGCGATATGGCAGACAATAAAAAACAAATACCGCTGAGAATAAGCGATAGCCTGTATGCCGAACTGTCGCGCTGGGCAGAAGACGAATTCCGCTCGGTCAACGGGCAGATCGAGTATTTGCTTACCGAATGCGTGAAGAAAAGAAAAAATGGTAAATTCAAACCCAAAGAAGACGAACAATCGGATAACTGAAATAAAAAACATACTGTTACATTGTAGCAGTATGTTTTTTTGATATAATTCAGTTTTAATTGAAAATTTGTTATGCCATGAATTGAAACGATCTGAATATCGCGCGCGCCTGTTTTGAAATTGTTTGATTGTGGCGACGTGTGTTTCTTGATATTGCCTTTTGCGGCGTGTAGTCAGATTCTTTGCCAGACGGCGTAAAGCACAGTGTCGGGCGCAAGGGCTTTGAGTTCTGCGCTCGTAAGGCAGACTTCGAACGGCGTTATAAGTTCGGATTCGGGAGTATATACGGTGGGCGTATAATCGGGCGCGGTGCTGTTTTCGGTACGCGACCAGCCTAAGAATTTATAACCGTTGCGTACGGGAACGGCTCTGTAGGCTGTTGCGTCGGGAACGCCGTCCGCTTTGTTTCTGAACTCGATGTACGATTCGCCTTTATTGTAGACAACCGAATAAACGTAAGAAGTAATTCCGTCTTTACGGAAGGTCGCGTTGCCGAACATACTGACGTTGTTAAGCGGCACCATGATAAGGGACGTTTTGTCAACGGAATCTTTTACCCATGATGTCTGAGCGTTTGCGGTTGTATACACGGTTACGCCGTAGAACGCACAGTTGCCCATGATCGTTACGGTTCCCGGCACGTTTGCGGCGAGCTTATAGCAACCGTAGAATGCAAAGTCCGATATTTCGCGGACGGTATCGGGAATAGCGATGTTTTCGAGATTGTAGCAATTATAGAACGCCCCTTCTTTTATGGACGCAAGATCTTGCGGCAGCGTAACTTTTTTAAGGTTGCGACAGTTCGCAAACGCGTATGAATTGATTGCATAGCCCGACGGAATGACCGCTTCTTCTATATCGGAATAGGCAAAGGCATAGTCGAGTATGCGCTTGCTGTCGGTGGGAAGATTTGTTGCGTTTGCGCCGCAGACGATAGAATTATCTGCGTTGGCGACGATGAACGTACCGTTTGATTTATACGTTTCGTTCGCCGAATCGACGGTAACGTTTGTAAGAGCGGGACAAGAACCGAACAGGTTGGATTTTATGGTCGTGGTCGCCGCCGGAATGCTGACCGATTTAAGGTTTTCGCAACCGTAAAGTATGGGGTAGTTTGAACTGTCAAGAGTTACGGCGCCGTTTCCGAAAGATAAAGTTTCAAGGTTTTTGCAGTCGGAAAAGGCTCCGCTGTTTACCGTTGTAACGCTGTCGGGCAAAGTGAGATTTTTAACGTACTTGTTGCCGCTGACGGAGAACGGGTAAAGGGTGGCGGTGTTATCGGGCATAGTGAAGTTGCCTACCGCGCGAAGAAGCGTTCTGTTTGAAAGCATAAGGCAGCCGTTTTCGACCGTCAGCCCCATAGCGTTGCTTCCGCTCCCCGTGAGAGTGATTGTTTCAAGCGAGTCGCAACCGTTGAAAAAACCGGTCTGATCTACTCTGATAGTGGTGACGGATAAAGGTATGTTTATCTCTTTTATCGAAGAGCAGTTGTTGAACGCGTTTGCAAAAAGGGTGGTTACGGTGTCGGGTATGGTTATTTCGGAAAGTTTGGCGCAGTTTTCGAACGCGTTATCGCCGATAGTTTTTAATCTTTGCGGCATATTTATGCGCATAAGTTCGCTTGAATTTCTGAATGCGTATTTCGAAATTTCTTCTATACTGTTAGGGAGCCATACGCTCTTTGTCACATTGTTTGCAAGACTGTCGGCTTTTACGACGCTGTAACCGTTGCTTGCAAGTGCGGGAATAATAAGTTTTTCGGGAATCTGCGACTCGTCGATATTGCTTTTAAGTGAGATTGCAGCCGTTTTTGCTTTGTCGTTTATAACGGTGTAGTCAAAAATATTTTCGGGCATTTTCGGCTTATAAACAAACAGTCGCGACGGAATCGAATCGGTTGCCGCGTCGCTGTCGAGCGCGATAACGGAAAACTTGTAGGTCGTGTATTCTATCGTTATGTTGAGCAGGTCGAGAATGGGTTCGTCGGTAAAATATTTCTGATCGTTTACGGAAACCATATAACCTTGCGCGCCTGCGACTTCCGACCATACAAGACAGTCGTTTTCGATTTTTACGTCGGTGGGCGTTTGCAGACGTTTTTGAGTGCATGCCGATAAAGCACAGACAGAAATCGCTATGACTGCAAGCAGTATGATAATGCTTTGATGTTTCTTCATAGAAGGCCCCTTTTATTACAAATGCGTATATCGCGCCATGTCGTCGGTCGGATACGCGCATGTAAATTATAATCTGTAATTTATGATATCACACGCGCGGGCGCGTTGTCAATTTTTTGCGGGCGGCTTTTTTGCAGTCTTAAATGTTTTAGCAGATCGTCTCTATTCAAAATATCGAAAAAAATAACAATTTAACCGTAGAATAAAAAAACATCGATCAAGCGAAAAGCTTTTTCGATGCATTTTTATTGTTATTGCCGATTTTCGGAAACTTCAATGAATCTTGTTTTGCGACGTGCTGCGATATTCTTTTATTGCGTTTATAAATATTTGCCCGTATGAATTATAAGATCCTTCGCCTAATCCGTATAAATTTGTAAATTCTTCCTTGTTTGCGGGTCGGTATGTAGCAAGACTAACCAATCCGTTGTTAGTCATGATAGTATATGCGGGGCGTTTTTCTTCTTTCGCTATATTTGCACGAATTCTCCGGAGATAGTGCAATAAACTCATGTCTGTAATCAATTTTCCTTCGTTGTCTATAAGCACGGAAAACCCGTCCTTTTCGATATAACGAACGGCACGCTCGACTGTGTGAACATCGGCTTTTTTGCGTTCTTTGTTTATTCCGATGGGGGTCGTTTGAATGACGGAAGGAATTTCCTGTTTTATAGGTTGACTATATGACGGTTTTTCTATCGAAATGTCTTCTTCAAAGCCTTCGGTTAACCAACGTTTATAATAATCCGGGGTCATCAGCCTGTCGCATCCCGTTTTGTCGGGTTTATAATTTGTGCAACCTAAAACGGGTCCGGTGGTTCCTTTTTTTACAATCAGATATCCGTCTTTACAATTATCGCATTTTTCAATAGACATATCTCCGCCGCTTAAATCGTTTGTAAGAAAACCGCATATTTCGGGTTCGTTGGTACACATCCATAAACGAAGTCCGTAATTTTTCTTCCAGCGGAGTTGAAGCGGATAACCGCAAATAGGGCATTTTTTTAGTGTAGTCTTAGGAGATTTTATGCTTTTGTCAATATCGCCTAATAGGGTAACATTCGGGTAATCTTTTATAAGTTCTAAAATAAATTCGGACGGGTGCTGTTCCGGCGTTACGATATAAACGCGATTTTTCGTTCTTGTCATTGCGACATAGAACAAGCGGCGTTCTTCTGCATATTCGATTGATTTGTCGTCGTGTATGACGTATTGCATTACGGGATCGGTATCTACTTTTGAAGGAAAACCGTACATTTCGTTTCTTGCGTTTACGATAATAACGTTGTCGTATCCTAAACCTTTGGAACTGTGCGCGGTCAAAAACTCCAATTTAGCGTATCTGTATTTTTTGCTGATTATTTTATTATTCTGATCGTCGTAGACGAAATCGTTAGAAAAACAGAGATTTCTTGCGTCAAAGTTGAACCGACCGATGAGAAGTATTGACGAATTGCTGCCTTTGCCTTCTTCCTTATTTTTTGCGAGTATCTGCCCGATTACCGTTTCGACTTGCTTGCCTAAGTGGAAAAATTTGCCGCCTTTGCCTTGAAATTCTTTTCGGTCGAATTCTTCGCTGTAGGTTTCGATAATAACAGGCTTTTGTATGCTTTTGGGAGAAATGAGAGATTTTTTAATCTGACTTTCGTTCTTTTGAATAAAGTTACCCGCTATATCGATAACTTCTTGCGCATTGCGATATGTTTTCGTAATTTTTAATTCTTTGCCATAACCCATTATAGAGCAGAAGTGGGTAAAAAGCGTGATATCCGAACCGCTGAATGCGTATATCGATTGCCAGTCGTCGCCGACTGCGATAATCTTTGCTGCGCATAAATTGGATAATTCTTTGGTTAAATCGAATCTTTGTCTGGAAATATCCTGGTACTCGTCGACAATGATGTACTTGAAGTCTAACGTTTCTTTTGCGATTTCTTTTTCGCGGAGTATTCTTGCGGAGTCGTTAATCATATCCTGAAAATCTATCGAGTTGCTTTCCGCCAACTTTTTTTGGTATTCAAGATAGCATTCTTTGCAAATATCAAGAAACAGTTTTGTTCTTACATTTGCGTTCCCGCGTTCGAAACGATAAAAATCATCGATGTTGTAGCCGTTTGTCTTAAAGTTATTGATAAATACGCATATCAATTTGACTAATCTTGCGATGTATTTATTTTCTTCGGTATTTACTAATTTTTCAAAGACTTCTTCCGAAGGACGTTTTTCTAAAACAAAACCGTTTTTAGTAAGTTCTTCCTGAAGATGGTCTAATAAATCTCTTCCGTCGTTATACTTTGAAAATGTATAAATTAAAGTTGTGCCGTGTTTTTTATGCAGCACAATTTTATCCAGGATTTCTTTTTTATATTTAGTGAGTTGTTCGGGTGTATAATAACTATGCTTTCCGTTTTCCGTAATGCCGAAATGTTCGATATATGCAACTTTATTTCCTTGTTTTATGCAGAAGTCGGGGGTATACGGTTTTTTCGCTTTAAGAATGTGGTAGGGGTACGGGGCTTCGTAAATATAATCGATTTTATTAAGATACAAGTAGTTCGCTATTCGGACTTCCTGAGCAGAACGAAGAATTTCGTTTGTTATAGTTGTTATTTTACTTGTTCTGCGGTCTATAATTTGTTCGTTATATTCGTTAATATTGCTTTTTAACGTTGAAAAATCGCTCTTTGATATATAGTTGAAGAAAAGATTGATATCATCTCCTTCATACGGTGCATCAAAGTATGAGCCGAAAAACATGATCAATTTATCGACCAGTTCAGGCTGTTCCAAAATATTCCCTTTTAGATAGTTGTTTACCGAATTATAAAGAAAACCTTCGTCTACGATTTGTTTTTTAATATCGTCTTTTTTTCGCAAAATCGCATAGCCCGCACTATGAAAGGTAGTGATTGGGCAGGGAATAAGTAATCCTTCGTTTATACGCTCTTTTAGTTCGCCGACTGCTTTATTTGTGAAAGAAATCACAAGTATTTGTTCGGGCAAAATATGTTTTTTCTCTACTAAATATCTGACTTTTGCAGCAACGGTTGTTGTTTTTCCGGCTCCTGCGCCGGCGATTACGAGAGAATAATCTTCGTCGGAAAGAATAACTCGGCGTTGTTCTTCATCTAATAAAATTTTTGGATCAATTTCTGTAAGGATGTTGTCAAGGTATATTTTTTCGGATAAAAGGTGCTTTTTAATATATTGTTCGTTATGAGCGTCTGCAAGGATAGACCCTTTCTTCAAATCGGATATATTCGCATATGTGGTAAGAAAATCATCTATAACCTTTTCACTGACTTTGTTTTGTTTGCAATAATATGATAGAGTGTTTGCTCTCCTGTTGTTTTCAAAAAAAATCGCGGTGGGTTTATATTCTTCTATTAAATTGCAATATGAACTGCGGGCTATATATTTATCTTCCGCCAACAAATCCGAAAACTTTTTATTGAATAACTCCGCCTGTTTATATTCAAGCGGCTGTTTATCCGATTTGTTTTTAGATTTTCTTCCGAAAAATTTAGAGAAAAACCCCATTTTGAAACCCCTTACATTTTTTCGATTGCTTATCGCATTTAGAAAAAAAACGATTTTTAATGTAAATGAAACAATAAGTGCTTAAAATAATGTGCATCCTTCTTTATGATAGAACAGTATGATAAATTTAATCACTACGTCACAGTATAACATATTATAAGATTTTGTGCAAGGAATATTTTTATTGCAAAACCAACTGATTGTTGTGTTGTAAAAATAATTACCGGAATAATGAAGTTCTTGCGGCTTATGAGAATAACCAACGAACGGCGGTGGAGTGTGTTATGGAAATGCGGGTATGGCTCTGAAGGAAATGCGGCGCAAGCGCCCGGATCCTTCGCAAGTCGAACAAGCGGGTACGTCTCAGGATAACTGAAAAAGGATGAGTGAAGAGAAGAAGAATAGAATGAACGAAGAAAGAAAAAGAATCATAGTCCGGAGGTCGGGACTACCTGCTCGTAAGGGAAAAACGATGACGAAGAAAGTAAAAAATGATAGGGATTCCATTCGTCATCACTAATTATTTTTGCGGCAATAAATCGGTTTTTGCTATGTTAAACAACCATCAATGTACGTCGAGTACTATTTCGGTCGTTTGCCTTGCAAAAACCGAACCGCAAGCGGCGATTTCTTATCCGCAAAAATGCGCAGCACCGAAAAGTGCGTATTTTTAGATGATTTTTTGCAAACACGACGAATGCTGTACTGAACGTACTGCGTTCCGAGTGTTTGCGGAAAAGGGCTAAAAAGCCGCCTTTTCGGTAATTAGTGATAAGGAATGGAATCCCTAACTAAGAAAAAAGACCGAAACGGTCGTTTCGGTCTTAGGTGATTTGAATTCGTTCGTGAATTCGAATAAGTTCGGATTATAACGGCTTGCAACGTTTTAATAGTGTGAAGTTAACAAGTATCATGGGTTGCCGTTAATATCCGAATATTACTTAAGAAATCGCGAAAAAAATTACTGATGTTCTTTTTTGAGAAGATCGACGATTTCGGCGAGCATTTTTTCGGTCGGAGTAGGCTCGGGAGCGGGCTCGGGCTGCGGTTCGGGTTTCTTTGCGGGAGCATTTTCCGGGTCTCTCTTCATTTTGTTTGCAAGCCATTTTGCTTCGAAGTCGGTGAGTTTTTCGTCGTTATCGAGTTTTTTCTGAACGGAAGCGGTGAGTTGCGCGTCGATGTCGAGCGATTTCTGAACGCTTCTGATTACTTTAACGAGTATGAACAGGAAGAGCGCGATAATAAGGAAGTTGATAACCGCTTGCACGAATGCGCCGTATTGCCAGGTGACGGCCGGTTTGATAATTTCTTCCGTTACCTTATCGATTACCGCAGGGCGAAGAACGATTGATTCTTTTGCAAGGTCTTCAACCGAGAAGAGCAGCGATACGAGCGGCATGATTATTCCGTTGGTGAACGACGAAACGATCTGACCGAACGCAGAGCCGATGATGGTTGCAACGGCAAGATCAAGTACGCTGCCTTTTGAAATGAATGCTTTGAATTCTTTCAAGACGTTACCTTTTTTTTGTTTACTCATAAAAACATCTCCGTTTTATTAAAATACAAGGCTATAAGTCGATTATCGAGTATTTTAAGATTTATTCTTTTATTCCGAGAGCGGTCGGAATTTCTTTCGGGTTACGGATAAATACCGTTGCGCCCGCGCTTTTAAGTTCTTCTTCCGAGCGGAAACCCCATAAAACCGAAACGCAATCTATACCGGCGTTTTTTGCGGTTAAATAGTCGGTTTCGCCGTCGCCTATCATTACCGCGTCGGCTTTTTCTACGTTTAATGTTTTAAGAATTTTAAGCAGTCCGTCGGGGGCGGGTTTAAGCGGCAGATCGTCGGTCTGACCGAGAACTAAATCAAACGAATATTTTGAAAGAAATCGCTCGTTGAATATGTCGGCGGCGTATTGCGCTTTGTTTGAAAGAACGGCAAGTTTTACGCCGTGCGTGCGGAGAGTGTTAAGCGCGTAATCTATTCCGTCGTAAAGCACGCTTTCGTCTATGCCGTCGTGTCCGTAAATGTTAAGAAAATCTTCTGCCACGGACTGAATTTTCTGCCCGCGCAGGTCGTCGGAAAGATCGGCGGGACGCCCTTTGTTTGCCGCGCGG
>CAKQXZ010000056.1 GCA_934292955.1 uncultured Clostridia bacterium | reverse complement strand
CGGCTTACGATATATTCGATAAAATAACCGCAAACGGTAATATCGGAAAAATCAAAAAGACCGAAGTCCTTGCCGCTTTAATGGTAAGACACGCAAAACTGAACGGTTTGAAAGTGAACGACGACGCGCTTTGCAAATACTTCAACACTACAAAACTTTCGGTTAACAAAATAGAATTATTGATGAGTGAAAATAATGAAAGTGAAAATTATTGATATCGACCATATTTTCGACGATTTCCTTACAGGGTACATAAACAGTAATCGCGGCAAGTTCACCGAAAAAGAATGGGAAAGCAAAATTCCCGGGCTTTACGAAGAATTCGGCAGGACAGAACTCGAAGAACTCGGCGGCGTTTGCCCCAACGATTATTATAAAGGGCTTTCGGGTACAGAACTGTGCGATGTGCTTTCAAAGCATATCGAGCAGGGCGTGACCGTGTCCGATTTTCTGTGCGAAGCACTTATCGCTGCCGAATGTGTAGACGAGCTCGTCAGATTTATCGATAACGAGCACGACGAAGAACTCGTGTCCTACTGCGTGAACATTCTAAACGACAAAAACAGTACCGCCGGTTTCGATAAGTATTTCGATATGCTCTTGTCCGACGAAACGTGCGAAGACATGAAAGATCTGCTTGCCGAAATGCTGGCAAACAATCCCGAAGCGGCAAAAGAACGCGCTATAAAAGAGTTTGCTAACGCGGGTTCGAGCGGCGTTTATCTGCTTGAAATACTGGCTTCATGTAAAAACGACGACCGCATTTTCGATATTCTTATAAATCAACTTAAAGAGCATACGAACGACATTCCGTTCTATCTTTCTTACGTTACGAAATACGGCGACGAGCGCGCTTTGCCCGTGCTTATGGAACTTATCGATTCCGATAATATCAATTATCTCGATTATAAAGAACTCAAACTCGCGATTGAAGGTTTCGGCGGAACGTACGACAAAAAGCGCGATTTTTCAAGCGATAAGTATTATAAAAAACTAAAAGGCACGAATAAAAAGGTGCATTAAAAACAAGGCGTAATAAAATCTGAACGGTGAAACTATGAAAGCATATCTGCACGATTTTGACGACAACTCGGCTTCGCAATTATTCGGCGAAGTAGAATTACCCGACGAATGGCTCGAAAACGACGTTTTTAAGCCCTACGAGTTCTTTTTGTGTAAACTCGACTTGTCTGTCGTCGGTGGCGGTAAACTGCCGTCGCAGGGCTATTTATACGTTTTTATCGATATGCCGTCCGCGATAAATAAGGCGAGAGCGGTCGTTCGTTACTGCGCCGAAGAACCCGACGCATATACCGACTTTAACGAAGGCTATTTCGATTGCGACGCAGAGCCGTTTTCCATAGATTTATCGCCGTTTAACGGCAAAGGCGAAATCATCGTCGACGAAGAGCGCGGCGATAATCTTACTCTTATATCGGTTGACGGCGAGTTTTTGCCCGAAGATCTTGAAATCGGCGGCTTATCTGTGCAGGTGAGTTCATCGGGTGCAGAAAAATGCGATTTTTCTTCCGCTCGCTTAATAATTCGGTAAATATAAAAACGCGGTAAGGGCTGACTAATGCTTTTTCCGCGTTTAATTTATCATTTTGCATATAGCGGATGTACTTAGAGCAGGGGGCAATAAACATTAAAAAAAATCGAAAATTGCCCTTGTTTTCTTTGACAATGCAAAAATTATATGATATTATAACAAGGCTAAATTGATAGTTCGGATGGAGAAATACCCAAGAGGCCGAAGGGGCTCCCCTGCTAAGGGAGTAGTGCGGGATAACTGCAGCGAGAGTTCAAATCTCTCTTTCTCCGCCATATTAGCCGCTCAAAAAAGATGCGCGGCGCAAAAAGCCTGATTTTATCAGGCTTTTTTGCTGCAAAAAACACGAAAAATCAAAGGGTATTTTCATAGATGCCTTCTGGTTTTGTACTGATCTGAACTCTCGTGATCTTATATTACATAAAAAATCAGGCGTATAGCGTAAAAACTATACGTCTTTTTTTACGCCAAAATTAGGAGAATAAAAATATGGATTTAACAGAAAAATTGAACCTTATAGGTTATTTTTTGACGAAAAAGTAAGAGTAAATTTTTACGAGGATAGATATGAAAGAAACAGATTCAAATAAAGCAAAGATGTTGGCGGAAAACTTTTTTGAGATGATAATCAGTGAGGCGGAGATGTTGCTCGTTAATTAGCTTATATAAAGTCGTGTACAAGGATTTCTTTGATGAATATTCTTTTTCGGATATGATGCAGTATTAACAAAACAACTTATAAGTCTTTTGCGGCTTTAGATATTGTTGATGCTGCGCGTTCGGAATTGTTTATTTTATATGGAAAACGAGTTTTATTTGTATTTGAACAAATTAAATAAAAGTTGATTATGTCAAACCCTATTGTTTATTCCTTATCTGATTCGGAGTGGCATTGTAAATTTCTTTGAACAGGTGATAAAAATAGGAAATGTTGTTGAAGCCAACGATTTCGCATATCGTTTCGACGGGCTTGTCGGTTGACGTAAGCAAAGTATAGGCGTAATCCATTTTCTGTCGATTGAAATACTCGGTCATCGTTATGCCCGTATATTCTTTGAAAATGCGTCGCATATAGTTGGCGTTGTACGCGTATTTCCCGGTGATTTCCGAAATCGGGCATTGGAAATTGCCGCGCGAGTTGAAATCGCCGAGTAACCGAAAAAGCCAGTCGGGCATAAGCGGCTGTTTTTCCGCGCTGTGGGCGATAATCAGTTCGATAAAAATGGAAACGAGTATTTTTGCCGCCGTTTTGTATGTTTCTTCGGTCGGAGTTAAAAACAAAAGCGGTACATAATGGTCGATTTTCTGAAGTTTTTCCGCGGAAAGCTTGAACGTAACGGCGTTTCCGTTAAAAAACGCAGCCGATTGCGTTGGCGAAAAATAATCGAATACGGATTTGAAATAACCCGCTTCTATGCAAACATCCATGTGTTTTGTTTCCGCGCCTTTTACGGGTTCGAATCCGTGAACATCGTTGGGTGTAAGAATACACGCATCACCGAACCGCACGGGGTATTTTTTGCCGTTGAGAATATGCGTTCCAACGCCTTCGAGCGTATAGAAAAATTCAACGTAAGTATGTTTGTGTAAAGGTGTGATTTCGTTCTTTGATACCCGCGGGAAAACGGGAGTATTTCTTGGCATTATTTCTTCAAAAACGAATAAAAGCGGCTGTTTTTGCTGATTTTTTTCCATTTTGCGCCGTCCGACAAGAGAATTTTGATGTTTTTATATTAACACAACTTTACTAAAAGGGCAATATGTTAAGCCTAAATAAGTGTGTTTAGCACAATAAAAAGTGCGATTAAAGTATTGAATGAGACCATGCGTAATAGTAAAATGAAAGCGATCGGAACGAAGCGGGTACTCCGTGTAATTGTGCTTATAACTTTTGCGCAAAATAATAATGTTTCGAAAAAAGATTCAAGGAGAAAAAGATGAGAACGAAAAGAAAATCTTCAATGATGATCTTTTTTGCTTTGACTTGCATGATTTGCATGACTTTGTGTTGTGTGTTTGCTGCAAATCAAGGCGAACGCTTAAACGCATATGCGGACGGAGAATTGACTGCCGAGATATCGGGCATTCAGGTCAGAAGCGCTGGTGGTGGTTCTGAAAACTTTATAGTTTTAATGAGCGACATATACAGCAACGGCGTATCCGGTGCTATAACCGCGGCGAACTATAATACGCGTTCAAAAATAAATATTTATACGTCCGAAGATGACGAAGCCGGCAAATCCGGAAGCGAACTTTTAGGCGTATGGTGGGAGTATGCGTATTGGGGCCAAAAATCTTTGTTCCTTGCGTATAACAATCCGTCTGATTATAATATCTACAACGGAACGACTATTTATGCTATCAAAATCGAAGCAGGCTGTGAACTTCCTTGCGGCGATAAAACTTACGTTACCACCGAGGCCGTTACCTTTATTAACGGCGATTACGGCAAAGAAGATAACAAAAACGGCGCATACAACTGGCAGAAATACGAGCCTGAAACAAATGCTGCCGTAAGTGCGATTGAATATCACAACGATCAGACTAACGGTAAATATATCCTTGTTAAGAGCGATATTTATACCGAAAGCGTTTCGGGTGAAATTACCGCGTCTGACTACAATACCGCTTCCAAAATCAAAGTTTACACGTCCGAAAACGACGTAACGGGTATTTCTGTTATCGGAACCGAGTGGACGTATGGTGACGGCTTGATTCTTAAACTTGACCAAGAAAACGAAAAATACGCGAGTGTAAGCGGAAAAGCCATATACAGTATAGTAATAGAAGCGGGTTGCGAACTTCCTTGCGGAAACAAAACTTACACCACGCTTAAAGACGTAATGTTTGCAAACAAAGATTTCGGCGCGGATTCGGCTGAAAACGACGCTGTTAATTTTGAAGAAAAGAAACCTATATTCAAAGCCGAAGTTACGGGCGTTCAGGTAAGAAGCGGTGGCGGTACTGCCAGTTTTATTGTTTTGCAAAATCCCGCTTATGAAAAAGTAGCCGCAGATACGACCGTCGCAAACGTCAGCGAGTACAACACTAAAGAAAAAGTTACCGTTTATATGTCGGCTGACGATGTTACGGGTAAAAAGCTTACCGAAATATGCGGCGGATGGTGGACTCAGAATATGTGGAGCAGTGGCGGACTTATGCTCGCTATCGACGATTATTCGGTTTACAACGGAAATACTATTTATAAAATAACTATAGAAGAAGGTTGCCACCTTCCTTGCGGCGAAAAATTATACGCAACGAGCAAAACCGTTTCTTATATAAACAATAATTACGGAAAGTCCACAGACAATAATTCCTTCGACTGGAAGTTGCTTAAAAACCGGGTTGAAAGCGACGTTGAAGGCGTTCAGTTCCGAGGCTGGGGTGTAGGTAACGATTACAACTTTATTGTATTGAGAAACTCCGAATATGAAATCGTTCCCGGCGACTCGATAGTTGCGAATACGGGTGATTACAACACTAAAGAAAAGGTAACGCTTTACATGTCTGCGGACGATACTACCGGCGTAAAACTTACAGAAGTATGCGGCGGTTGGTGGACTCAGAACCTGTGGGGCAGCGGCGGACTTATGCTTGCGCTTTCCGCCAAAGAAACCTTTAATACCTATAACGGAAAGACCATTTATGGTATTAAAATCGAAGCAGGTTGCGAACTGCCTTTGGGCGACGATACCGTTCTGGTAACGACCGACGACGTTCTTTATACCAACGCCGATTACGGCAGAGAAGTTGCAAGCGGTTATGCGATTAACTGGCTTGACGAAAGCGTAGAACTTAAAGATTTCGGCGAAGCGGAAGTTACCACGCTTCACAATCGTGCGATTCAGCAGGATATAGGCGTGGCGCGTTGGTTGCTCTTGTTCTTCAAGCAGGATTTCGAGATGAATAAAAATTGTGCGTTTTATATGCACAAACTCAACATGCTCGATAAAATCAAGGTTTATTCTTCCGAAAACGATACCGAAGGTACTCTGTTAAGGGATATTTATCGTATGAGCGCGACTACGCAAGGACTCGGCGAGCCTAAGGCTCTTTGTATCGACATCGATCCGAGCGAAACGGAAGATTCGGCCGACGAAAACAAGAAATACAAATACGACGGACCGCGCATGTATGCCGTGGAAGTTATGGAAGGTTGTCAGTTCCCGTTTATGCAGAACGGTGAATTCGGTTACGCAACTACTTCCACCACCAAAAAATTCTTTAACAAAGAATATGGCATGACCGGCGAAATCGTAGGGCAAACGGACGTTGACGGCTCCAAGAGAACTTACGAAGCGTGGAGTGTCGTCTGGGCGCAGAAAGTTACCGTAACGTTCAACGTTGCAGGTATCGACGGACTTACGTTTGAATCGATTACAACGCTTGGCGGTTCCGAAATCGATCTTGCCGATTATGAACAGGAAGGATACTATCTTTTAGTAACCGATTCCAACGGTGATGAAGCATTTGACGTTTACACTCTTCCCGATAACGACGTAACTCTTACGCTCACTTACAGCAAGAAGGGCGGTCAGTCGTCTTCGGGTAGCGGAGAAACGGATGACTCTTGCGAAAGTTGTTCGAGTTCGGTTTCGGGCGGAATAGGCTTGCTCTCGTTGCTTGCTTTGGCGGCGGGATATGCTATCAAACGCAAAAAAGAAAACTAAGGTAAAAAATTAAAAATGACTACATTCGAAAAAACTTGTGTAGGAATGCTTGCGGCGGCGATGTGTTTTACATTCGCCGCTTGCGATAATTCAGGCGATAGCAGTTCAAGCGGCGGAAAAATAGACAACTACGTTACCGACGCCGAAGTGTATGACGGTCTTGAACTGCATTATCAGAGTTCGAGCGGAAAACTCGCCGACTTTCTGAACGATTTTTCGCATAGAAATCTTCGATATGACGAGTATGCGCTCGGCAATACTACGGTAGGCGGCGGAACGGGCTATTTCAAGAACTGGGAAACCATGAGCCTTACGTGGCACAACTCGTCAGCGGCGGCTCTCGGAGAAGATAAGGTTAACAAACTTTACGACGCGCTGACTTCGCAATCGACGGGCAGCAATCAGGACGGACTCGGTATGATTTACAATACCGGAAACGGTAGGGAAGCCGCCGATATAGAAGCGGGCGCCGCGGGTATTCCGCAAGGTTGGCCGTTCCCGTACTGGAAATATTCGGTAGACGATCCGATGACCGAGTTCAACGACCTTTCCGTTCACGGTTCGACGACTTTTGAATTCAACGATACGTCAAGCAAACAAAATCAGGGCTGGACTGCCGAAAACGGTACGTTTAAGGTAAACGAATCGAGTTGTGTTGCCGATTTTGCATCGAGTTGCGATGTCGGCGAATATTTTGAATTTTACAAAGCCGATATGGGTGCGATGCTCACAAAACACGGCGGTATAAACACAAAATATTCTCCGTTTCTGGAACTTGACATAAAACTCAATACCACTACTAACGTCGAAGATTATTATATCGTATGGCAAACGAAGAATGGCGGCGATACATGGTACGAAGTCGCGCATAACGAACTCGTTACCACAAGAAAGAATATGTATTCGGGCTATACCGATCGTTGCTATATCGATATGGCGCAGAACGAAAACTGGGATAACCGGATCGTTACCGCGCTCGGCATAAGGTTCAAACCGCAAAGCACGGCGAAGAAAATGGTCGTAAACGGCAATATCAACTATATCAGATGCAGTTACGACACTCGTCAGTCAAACGCAACGTATCAGTGGATTCTCGCGCTTTATAACTGGGCGCAATACACCAACAACGTTGATAATCTTGTAAAACTTATGCCCGCAGCAAGAAAGACAACCTTGTTTTTAACGCATGCGTTGCAGGGCGAAAAAGGTTTGCTCGATATATCATATTTTTACGGGCATAACGGCGTAGGCGTTCAGAAAAACGCAAACGGCGGTTATACCGTCGATTCGGCTAACGGAGTCGGCAACGGGTATTGGGATATAGTCGCAAGCCCCGAAAAGAACCTTGAAGCGAACATCTATTTTTATCAGGCGCTTAAAGCGATGGCGGGGCTTGAAAAAATGGTGACGGACGCGGGCAAGACCGTAAGCGGGACAAGTACCGTTTATAACAGAGATCTTGCAAGCAAAGAAACCGTAACTTATAACTATACTGCCGAAACGCTTCTCGAACTTGCCGCAAAGGTGAAAGCAAACATAGAAAAACCCGTAAAAGTCGAAAGACGGGCGGAAGCGACCGCTTCGGAACTTTACTATGACAACGTTGGCGGATTCTGGAATCCGACAACCGGGCGTTTTGTTTCGGGTATTAACGAAAGAACGGGCGAAATAGTCGATTACGGATTCGTTTATTGGAACGAAGAAGCAATTTGCGCGGGAATAGGTACGGACGAACAGCAACTCAGCATAATGCGGTGGATCAACGGCGACAGAACGGTCGCAGGCGACGATTCGACGGGTAAAGATATTTATTTTTACGAATTCGCGCCCCGTTTCAACACCAAAGACTGTACGGCGCAGTTCTCTTTCTGCGGATACAAGATTGCCGAAAGTTTAATCAAAAAGTACGATACGACGTGGCCGCGTCAGGTTCAGAACGGCGGCGCCGATATGTGTTGGGCTTATTACGACATAGTTGCAAGAGCAAGAATTTTGGGCGCGGATAACGCGCTTGAAAGACTTTTTGGGATGCAGAAGTGGTACGAAAAGGTTGCGAAAGCCGCCGACGACGCAGGTTATACGGGCACTCGTTTCTACGAAGCGTATTACGAAGCGATGGAAGGCGATTCCGAATTTCAGGACGGAATCGAAGGGCTTTATAAACTCCAACGCGCCGAAAGCAACGGGCCGGGTACGGTAGGGCTTGACGCCGAGTTTATCGAAAGCGTTCTTCTTATTCGTTCTATTCCAGATGCGATATTCGGAATGCAGTCCACCGATTACAACGGCATATCGTTTACGAACAATCTGCCTGTGGGGCTTGACTGGTTCCAGATAGACAATATGAAATTTGCAAACTGCGTATATTCTTTGCGCGCGACCAAAAACGGATTGGAATTACTCAATCTTAAAGGCTCTAAAAACGCAAACCATTACGTATTGCTTAATTTCAAAAAGCCGAGCGGAAGTTTCTCGGTTTACGTCAACGGAGAAAAGACCGACGATTATACCGAAAAGAATGGAATTATAACCGTTAAGGTTAAGTTCGAAGCGGTTAAAGTAACGGTCGGTTAAAAATATCAAACACAAGGAGCATATTATGAAAAAATTTATTAAAATGCTTTGCTTATCGCTTGCCGCGGTAACGACGATATCCCTTGCGGCGTGCGGTAAAAAAAATAACAACAACGGCGACGATTTCGGCGACGATACGTCAAACTCGCCGAGAATTACCATTGCCGCAAGCGCAGATCCCATCGAGCAGGAAATAGCAAAAACTTTCGTTAAGGCGTATCTTGCTCAGCCAGGCAACGAAAAGAAGAAGTTTTCCGTTCAGCAGATAGGCGATCCTTACGACAGTTGGATGCAAAGACAGATGTACGCAGGCAAACTTCCCGATATCGTGCAGATGTATGATTACAAAGCCGAATACTGGACTAACGAAAACTTACTCGTTCCTATTACCGACTATATGAAGAAAGACGACGTTTCCGAGAATAACTTCTTCTCCGCCGTAGTCGAAATGGCTAAGTCAAAATCGGGCGACGACAAAATGTATTGGGCACCGAGAGATTACAACAAGGTCGTGTGCGTTTACAACACGAAAATGTTCGAACTTGCCGGCGTGGAAGTTCCCAAAGACGGTTGGACTTTCGACGATTTTGAAAACACCTGCAAGGCGTTGAAAGCAAAGGAAAGCGTTCTTAAAGAGTACGCGGGCGGAAAATCAGTCTGGCCCGCAAACATGAACGTTGACTGGGCTGCGGTGTATTATCCCATAATAAAGAGTTTCGGCGGCGAACTTATCGATACCGAAAACGGTACCGCGTTCAAGAACGAAACTGCTGTCAAAAAAGCAATCGACTTTTTGTGTTCTTACGTCGATAAAGGCTATGCCGTATCGACTATAGATACTATGGACACCGGTTCGGTGTTCGGCAACAAGCAGTGCGCTATGTGGTTTACCGTTCGTCCTAACGTTCCCGACGTATACGATAATGTTGACGGCAATCTCGATTTCGTTTCTTTCCCGACTTTAAGCGGCGTTGAAACGTCTTATATCGGAATGGGTTGCTCGGGTTACGGAATTACTACCGCTTGTTCGGATGAAAAACGCGAACTTGCTTGGGATTTCTTAAAATTCGTTATGTCCGAAGAAGGTCAGGAAGCCTTCTGTGCGGCGGGCGGCGGCATACCTATGATAAAGAGCCTTGCCGAAAAATCCGACGCGGCGTTCAGAACGGTTTATCCCGGTCTTAACAACAACGTATTTGTAGATAACGCGGAAAGAGATCTTCCTATGACTTATATGAAAGGTTTCTTGCCCGAAAAACAACTCGGTATTTATAATACCGTTCTTAACAACATGCTTTCGTCTTTCTATAAATTCAAACCCGAAGAAAGAGCAGACAGACTTACTATCGTTAAAGGCTATATAGAAAAAACCTTTAAGTAAAAAACTAAAAATGCGGGGGCTACCTGATACATAAAAGGGTAGCCCGTTGCATTTAAGTTTATAAATGAACAAAACATTTTTTGCAAAAAGCGGAGCGTTATACTCTGCGTTACAAGGAGCATAAAATGACCGAAAAAACAAAACAAAAAATCGGCTATAACGTCGTGGGGTATCTGCTTGTACTGCCTTTTCTCATAAGCCTTACGATTTTTACCATATATCCATTGCTTATGGCGCTTGCGGACAGTTTCTTTCTCGATTACAATCCGTTAAAGCCGCACGACTGGGCAAAGTTCGGGTTCGGAAACTATATCAAAGCGTTTACCGACGAAACGTTCTGGAACTCGATAAAAGTTACGCTTATTTATTCGGCTGTAATCATTCCGTTTACGGTAATTGTATCGTTTTTTATGTCCTATGCACTCAGCAAAAAACATAAGGGCATAAAGGTTTATCGTGCGCTGTATTATTTGCCGTGCGTTATTCCGGGTATTGTCAGCGCGATAGTGTATAAGTACCTTTATTCTTACACCGATTACGGCTTTTTTAATCTGCTATTTGCGAAACTCGGTTTACCGAAAAGCGATTTCTTTGAATCGAGAAGTCAGGCGGTCGCGCTTATATCTTATATGAGTTTGTCGATCTGGACGCTTGGCGGCTCTATGCCGTTCTGGATTGCGGGGTTCAAGTCTGTTCCGCAGGAATGCGTCGAAGCGGCGACAATAGACGGTTGCAAAGGCTTCAGAATGATATGGTCTATCATAATTCCTATGATGGGCGGCTATATATTCTTTCAGGTGCTTAACACCGTTATCGGCGTGCTTCAGACGGGACAGGGCGTGCTTACCATTTCGCCGCAAGGCGGTTTCGACGGCAAGAACCTTAACTTCTACGGACTGTATATCTACAATCAGACGCAGGGTATATACGGATTCAATCTCGGTTACGCGTCGGCACTTTCGTATTTGCTGTTTGTCGTAATAGGTCTTTTGTCTATCGCTATGTTCCAAAGAAATAAGAAAATCTACTATGAAGAGGACGGGGGATTATAATATGAAAAACGTTGGCGTTATGCATTATAAGAAACCTGCAAAAGTGAAGATTAAAACCGTACTGGTTCATCTTGCTTATATTATCCCCGCGCTGATATTTGTTTTTCCCGTATTTATTCTGATTACGAGAAGTTTCTTTACCACGTCCGAAATCACGTCTACCGACGCAGGGCTGTTTCCGAAAGATTTCAATCTTATCGGAACGTATAAAGAAGTTTTTTCAAACACGGGCTTTTTAAGCGGACTTAAAAACACGTTGCTTATCGTTTTGTGCAACATAGTCGGCGTACCGCTTACGGCGTTTATGGCGGCGTATGCATTCGTTAAAATACCGTTTGTCGGTAAAAAAGTGATATTTACCGTAGGGCTCGGCACGATAATGATTCCGAGCATATTGCTACTTTTGCCCGTGTACAAAATATTCGTCGATATCGGCTGGTACGATACTCTTCTGCCGCTTACGATCCCCGCGTTTTTCGGCGGCGGTATAATGAATATTTTTATGATAATGCAGTTTATCCGCGGTATTCCCAAGGCTTTGGACGAAGCGGCTAAAATAGACGGAGCGAACTTGTTTGTACGTATGTTTCTGGTAACGTTCCCGCTTATAATGCCTATCGTTTTATATATTGCGGTGGCGGCGTTCTTTATGGCGTGGAACGATTTGATGGGACCGCTGTTGTACATTCAGAGCGAAGAATTCTGGACGGTAAATATGTTTATTTACAGCAGATATCTTTCGACCACGAACATTTCAAGGTCGCAACCTAACGTGCAGATGGGTATCGGCGTAGTGCTGATGATTCCTATGCTCGTAGTATTTATGTTCTATCAGAACGCGCTTATAGAAGGCTTGAGTCTTGGCGGCGTTAAAGGTTAAACAAAGGATTATATGAAGATAAAAGTAGTAGTCGTCGGTTGCGGCGACAGAGCAACGGTATATTGCCACGAAGGGTACGATAATCTTAAGCAACTCGAAATAGTCGCTTGCGTCGATCCGAATCCCGAGCGCCTCAAATACATGCGCGAAAATTTCGGCGTCGCCGAAAACATGTGTTTTACCGATATAAACGACGTTTTGAAACTCGGTAAAATAGCCGACGCGGTTATAAACGGAACTATGGACAAGTTGCACCTTGAAACTGCGTTGCCGTTTTTAAGACAGGGATACCACATGCTTCTCGAAAAACCGCTTGTAAACAATAAACAGGATTTATTGCTTTTGAAAAAAACTGCGGAAGAGAACGGCGTTAAACTTATGACCTGCCATGTTCTTCGCTATGCGCCGTTCTATAAAAAGATAAAAGAACTTATTTCAAAAGGCGAAATAGGAAGTATTCAGAGCATTTCCACAAGCGAACGTGTAGGCGCGTATCATTCTTCGGTAAGTTATATCCGCGGAAAGTGGAATTCCGAAAAGGAATGCGGCTCGTCGCTACTCCTTGCAAAGTGCTGTCACGATATGGATTTGCTTTGCTGGCTTAATAACTCGACCGCACCGAAAGAAGTTTACAGTAACGGCGAAAGAACCTATTTTAACAGAGAAAACGCCCCCAAGGGCAGCGGAGAAAGATGCCTTGTCGATTGTCCGAAAGAAATAAGGGAAAAGTGCATATACGAAGCCGAAGCGATGTACATAAAAAACACCGTTTTGCCTTGGTATCCGTGGCAATGTACGGGCAAGAACTGGGAAGAAGTTACTACTGAAGAGAAATACGAGTCGTTAAAAACGTATAATCCGCACGGCAGATGCATTTTCAAATGCGACGGAGATCTGCTCGATCATCAGAACGTTGCAATTAAATTTGCAAACGGCAGCACTGCAAATCACGTGCTTGTTTTAGGCGCGATGAAACCCACGCGAACGATTTTCGTTTCGGGAACGGAAGGCGAAATCGAAGGCGATCCCGGTGGTGAATTGATACTTAGAAAGTTTGATAAAACCACTGATTTTTTCACGGAAGAAAAAATTACTTTCGATGATAAACTCGGCGAAACGGGCGGGCATTACGGCGGCGATCGCGGTCTTGTGGCGGATTTTATAAATTACGTCGAAGGCAAACAACCGTCGATTTCTTGTACGGACATAACGGACAGCATAAACGGCCATCTTACGGTTTTTGCAGCCGACGAATCGGTTATTAAAGATAAACCCGTAGCAATATCGGAGAAATTATGAATAAAGGACGAATAACGATACCTACCGACGCCGATTACGTCGAAGGAACGAAGAAAATAATGGAATATTGGGGCGCCGACGCTATAAGAGATTGCGACGGCGTGTCGCTGCCGAAAGACCTTAAACAGTTCGGTTCGGACGTGTATAATGCGTATTTTATCGTACGCGAAGACCACGAGTATGCAAAAGCGCACCCCGAACTATGGCAAAACGTCGTGCTG
>CAKQXZ010000055.1 GCA_934292955.1 uncultured Clostridia bacterium | reverse complement strand
AAGCAAGCAAGCAAGCAAGCAAGCAAGCAAGCAAGCAAGCAAGCAAGCCGTAAGTCTGCCCTTTGGGGCGAATATATAGAACATTAACGCACTGCTGCATAGGCTAAACCTATGGGGCGGTGCGTTTTTGCGTTTTTAGGGCTTATCTGCTTCGCATAGCTGCGTTACTGCTTCAGGCAAAAGACTTCGATGACCATATAGGTCTATCTCATCCTTTTGTCTTTCGCGAGCCTTGCTCTGCTCGTATCTAAGCCCTAAAATACAATATTTAAAAAGGAGAAAAACATGGCAAAACGTAAAAACAAAAAATGTAAATTTTTAACACTCGCTTTAGGTCTTACGATGTGCCTTGCGCTTATGCTTGGCATCGTGTTTGCAAGCCCGACGAGTACGGTCTATGCGGAAGACGGAACGGGAACGACAGGAGGACTTACAATCGGCGGAACAACATCATCGTCCGGCGACGGGTATGTCTATGACGGCACGACACAAACGCTGACTCTCCAAAACTACAACGGCAAGGAGATTATGTTTAGCGGTTCGACGATTAAAGTTGAAGGGAACAACACCATAACGGTTGACAAAACTTCCAAGCCGTTTGACGCTTTTGGTTATTCTTATAATGTCGGTATTGGTTCTAAAGGAGCAATCACTATCACGGGTAGTGGTTCTTTGGCGATCAACATTGATAAAACCGATATAACCAATCAGCCCTATGGTATTTGGACATATAGAGATCTTACCATAAACGGCGGTAATATCACGATAGGCAAAGACATAGATAACGGCAGATGGGAAATCGGACTTTTTTCGGACGCCGGTTCCATCAGTGTAGTGGAAAAAGCGTCGCTCGACGTTACGGCTACTTGGAGCGCGATATACGCATCAGGTGGAAAAATCACGTTGGCAGGCGAGGATAATAAAAACATACTGATAAATAAAGAAGGTAAAAACTATCAAGCGTACGGAATTTACGCCATAAGCGAAGTGGATATTTCGGGCGTGGATAGTCCGAACAAGGGAAAGGTAACCTGTTTATTCTCAAATAGCGGCGGGGGCATAGATAATGCCATTTACGCAAAAAAACAAATCAAAATACACAGCAAAGCCGACGTGGAGGTGTCGGAAAAGATAAACTCTGACTTCGCAGATTCTTCGGGCAGTCCTGCTGTAGAAATTTCCGGCAGTAAGGTAAAGACCACAGCGATAGATGTCGGAACTACGTCTTTTATAAAAATATTAGATAGTAATGTAACGGCAATCAATTTATCTAACCCGGGTTATATTATTAAATCCAAAAAATTAGAGATTGCAGGAAAATCCACCGTGTATTTTTCATCGGAGAATAGCAAAATTATTACGCCCGCAACGGAAGAAATCTTGTTCCAACTTTCAGACGGCGGCAGCATTACGATGGAGAGTAACGATTATTATGCAAATGAACCAAGTCAAGAAATAACTCTCGGCGCCGGAACTGTTATGGAAACGGGCATAAAAGGGAATGAATCGACTTCAAATCCCGGCACGTGGCTATATGGTTTTCAGTATAAAAATCCTGCTATTTTAAGGTTTGTTCACAGCGCAACCACGCCGGCATCTGCCATTGCGGACGACGTTACGATAAGCGGAATTACGGACGCGGCTTTGAAAGAACAAGACGTAAAACTTACGCTTACGGGCGACAATTTCAAAGCGATTGCAAAAGATACGGACGTAACTGCGTGGTTTAAGAATATGCCGAAAGGACTTTCCGCAAAGGTGAAAGCGGACGTTGCGGCAGGCGCAACCGAAATGACGATTACCATAAGCGGAACGCCTACGGAAGCAAGCAGTGCGTTTATTTTGATTGAAATCCCCGTAGGAACGTTGCAAGCGGCGACGTACTCTTTGATTGTACAAACAACGAATATCAAGTTTGACATTGTTTCGGGTACGCCCGTTGACGTTCCGACAGCCGCAACCGTACTTGTTTACGATGGGGCTGTTAAAACCGGCATATCGGAACCGACAGACAAATCCTATACCGTGACAAACGGTAGCGCAATTAACGCGGGAACATATACGGCAACGCTTACGCTGAACAAAGGTTTCAAATGGGCGGACGGTTCAACCGCACCGAAAACGGTAACTTGGAAAATTGCAAGAATGCCCGACGTTGAAATCGAAGTCACTCTTACGCAGACCGAGTATGAATATACGGGGTTGGAAATTTCGGCGTATTTCACGATTACAATAAAGGGAACCGACAAGATAATAGATAAAAGCGAGTGTGACATCATCTACACAAACAACAAAGAAGTCGGCAAGGCAACGGTAGAAATCAAGGACAACGGAACAGGAAACTATGCAATCAAAAATACCGTTACGAAGAACTTTACCATTAAAAAACGCACGACGGGAGAGCCTACGGGACTCACGGGCGTTGCTCCGTCGGCTGACGGCGCAACGGACGGCAAAATTACGGGAACGACCGTCGGGATGGAATATTCCACCGATAAGGAGTTCACCTCGCCCAAAACTTGCGGGGACGGCGAAACAACGGGACTTGCCGAAGGAACGTATTACGTTCGCTATAAAGCAACCCCTACCAACGCAGCAAGCAATTATGTTGCCGTTCACGTAAGACTTAATACTGTTACCGTTGTTGACGGCGACGGCACTAAGGTTACCAAACACAAAAGCGGAACAAGCGTTACCGTCACGGTTACGATACCTACGGGCAAGTCGTTCACGAGATGGGTTTTTGAAAACGTTACCATTCCTACGGCGGATGTAACGAAACAGGAAATCACGTTCACGATGCCCGACAACGACGTTACGCTTACGGCAAAGTTTGAAGATATTATTTACAACATAACGGTAACAAACGGAACGCCGAGCGCGCCTACGGCAAAATATCAAGAGGAAGTTACCGTAACGGCAAATGCTCCCGGTGCCGATGAGTATTTTGACAAGTGGGAAGTTACGGGACTTGACACCACGGGTATGGATTTGACCAAAACGGAAATCAAGTTCCAAATGCCTGCCGGCGACGTGACCTTTAAGGCAACCTACTTGAGAGTTACAAAGTACGGTATAGTTATTGTGGACGGCACGAAAGACAAAGAAGTTGCAAAAGCCGGTGAAACCGTGACCATAACCGCAAACCCTGCTCCGGCAGGAAAAGTCTTTGACAAATGGACTTGCGAAACGGCGGGAGTAACGATCGAGTTTGCAAGTGCGACAAGTTCTCCGACAACCTTTGTAATGCCTGCAAGAGAGATTGAAATCAAAGCGCATTTTAGAAATATTGACGATGCTCCGTCGGTTGAAATCAAAGTTGATGGCGGAACAGGCGCAGGAGTATATACGCAAGGCGAAAGCATAACCGTAACGGCAAATGCGCCTGCGGAAGGAAAAGTATTCAAAGGTTGGAAAGACGAAAGCTGTAAAATCGTCAGCACAAACAAGAGTTATACCTTTACCGTGACGGAAGCAACAACCCTTACGGCTGTGTATGAAGATGCCCCCGTGGCAAAGAAAGGACTTTCGGGCGGCGCGATTGCGGGTATCGTAATCGGTTCGGTAGCGGTCGCAGGAATCGGCGGATTTGCAATCTTCTGGTTCGCTGTCAAGAAAAAGACTTTTGCGGACTTGGGCGTTGCTTTGAAGAAAGGGTTTACCGCAATCGGCAACTTCTTCAAAACTCTCGGAGCAAAAATCAAAGCACTATTTACCAAAAAGAAATAAGATGAAACAATAACAACGAGCCGTTCGCATTGACTACGAACGGCTCTGATTCTAAAAGGCGATATTTTGATTTCATATCTTGTTTTCTTTTCGGCGTGTCGCAAAAAATTGCGACACGCATTTTTTTTACGTTCTGATCTATTTTGAAAAAACTCTTATTTCAAACGGACGGAAATTTTCGTCAAATGGTCCGGCGTTTTCATAATTTGCCAAAATTGTCTTATATCCGTCTCTTTTAAGGTAATCGGGCAGCGTAACGTTGTTTTGTTTATCGAAATTTACCGCGACTACTATTTTATTATGGTCGAGTTCTCTTTCGTAAACAAAGCATCCGTCGTTTTCGGTAATGTCCTTGAACGTTCCAAAGCAGATAATTTCGCTTTCTTTTCGTAATTGCAAAACCTTTTTATAAAATTCAAAAACGGATTTTTCCGACTTTATATCCTTTTCAAGATTGATCTCTTTCGCTCGCGACGACATCGTAAGCCATGGATTTCCGGTTGTGAATCCGTAATTCGGGGCTTTATCTGTCCATGCTACGGGGCGTCTTGTGTTGTCGCGACTGCCGAAATTTATCTGTTTTATAAGGTCGTTTTTATCTGTGCCGATTTTTTCGATATTTTCCTTATAGTAGTTGACTGTTTCAACGTCGTTGAACATAGAAATATCGTTAAAATACGAATTTGCCGAGCCGAATTCCTGCCCCTGATAAATAAACGGAATGCCTTTCAATAAATAAATCATTCCCGCGTATGCGGTTGCGCATTCGTATCTTAATTCTCTGTCGTTTCCGAAGCGCGAAAGAAAAAACGGCTGGTCATGGTTATCGGTGAACAGAATGTATAAAAGGTCGTGTTCAGCCGTAAAATTCTGCCATTTTATAAGCGCGTTTTTAATCTGATCGTGCGAGTATGAAGCAGAGTGATATTTGTCTGTTCGTCCAAAGCTTATGTGTTCGAACTGAAACACGGATTTCAGTTCGTTTCTGTCTTTTCCGCATATATCGCAAATGCTCTTAACGTCCGACTGACATTCGCCGACAGTAAACAAACGCCTGACTTTTTCTCTGCCGAAAAGCAGTTTTATATATTCGTGCAGTCGCGGTCCGTTCAGTTTTTTATCGTTTTCGAAATCTTTCGAAATAAAATCGAGAACGTCGCATCTGAACCCGTCCACGCCGAGATCAGCCCAAAAATCAACAATATCGCAGCATTCTTTTCTTACCTTCGGGTTTTCCCAGTTAAGGTCTGGCTGCTGAACTGCAAATGAGTGCAGATAATACTCGTTCGTCTGTGGATTATACTCCCAAGCGCTTCCGCCGAAACACGCGGTCCAGTCGTTAAGCGGCTTATCCGCCCAGATATAATAATCGTGATAAGGATTATCTTTTGATAAACGTGCCTGCTTAAACCAGTAATGCTCCGAAGAAGTATGATTAACTACGAGATCCATTATGATTTTTATGCCGTTCAGGTGAAGTTCTGCCGCGAGTTTTTTCCAATCGTCAAACGTTCCGAATTCGTCCATTATATCGCGGTAATCGGCAATATCATATCCGTTATCGTAATTCGGACTTTTATAACAGGGGCAAATCCACACGGCGTTTATTCCCAGTTGTTTCAGATAGGGTATTTTTGCGCGTATTCCGTTAAGATCGCCGATTCCGTCGCCGTTCGAGTCGTAAAAACTGCGCGGGTAAATCTGGTATACGACAAGATTGAGAAATTCGTTTTTTTCTTTATTCATTTCGGTTACCATAAAAAGTTGTTTTATAATTCAAGTATATATGTTTTTACAAAACAACGCAACCGCAAAACATAGTTTTTTTAGAAATCTTACTATTTTTATTGCCGTAAACGGAAAGGCAAAAAATAAGATATCAAAAAAAAGAGTTAAGTTTTAGTCTATAAATGCAAGCGGGACAATGGTATAATCGCAAGCGTAGACAGATAAAATTTTGCAAATCATCGGCAAAAAGGAGAACAAAGTGACAAAGAGATTCAGAAAAATATCTATCATCGTTTTTTCGCTTATCGCGTTTGTGTGCGGGAGTATTTCGCTTTCCGTTCTCGACGTGCGCGCCGACCTTGTCGCTCCTTCGAAAGAAGGTGCGAAAACACTGCTTTCGGTCTATGAAAACGGATTGACGAGCGGAAGTAATCTCGTATGGGGGCAGGCTCGCGCCGATGTCGAATATGTCGATTCGACCGATCCCGATAATAAGAGTAAAACAATCGCTCTCGATTGCACTCAGGACGCCAACACCGAGTTTTACATCGATTTCGGTAAAAATTACGATATTTACACCGGCAACGGTTTTACGACCGAAAATCTTGAAAATATTTATAAAAAGAGTGCGGTCGAGTTCTGGATAAAACTCAACGATAAGCCTGCGAGTTTCTTTAATATTTATTTGTTTCAATCGCGCGGCGCAGAATATGCGAGCGCGCCCGCAAACCAGCGTTATATAAGAAGTAACGTGCAGTTAAAAGCCTATGTAGACACGACGATTATCGGCGCATGGCAGTACGTTCAGGTTCCGTTCACCGCATTTTCGTCAAGCGGCGAATACGTCAACGAAAACAACGTTAAAGTAAAAGACACGCCCGTTGATTTATCAAGGGTATGCGCCATAGGGTTCGCGCACATGATGGATAACGCCGAAACTAAGGTTAATCCTACGGTTTTGTATGACGATATCAAATTCGTTTACGGTAATATGGACGACGAAAATCTCGGCGTGACCGTGATTCCCGCAAAAGATTTCGAAGACCGTAAAAAACAGGCGACTTTCACGACTATCGATATAAGATCGCTTGCGACTTCGGGCTATTACGGCGGTAGCGGCGTCGGCTGGACCAATCAGGGCAGCGACAACGAACTCACCGGTTTTGATCTCGAAGGCAAGCAGGAGTTTTTCGGTGTTCCGTTCGACATGATCGTTCAGGCAGAAAACGACAATAAGTCGGTTATAGGCTTAAGAAGCGAAAAAGTCGCAACAAGCCGTCAGTTCGTGCAGAGCGTTTCAATCCCCATAAATCTTACCGTAGACGGATTATATATTATCCATAACGCCGCATGGGGTACGACCAAAAATATTGCAAAATATACTTGGGTTTACGAAGATGAAACGACCGAAGAAGTCAATATTGACATAAACAAACATATTTACGAATGGTGGGGATTAGGCGAATCTGCGGTTAACCCCACAATCTGGCAGGGCGAAACGCCCGAAGCAAGCGCAATGGGTATAAAAATCAGCCTTAACATGTTTGCGTTTGTCAACCCTGAGCCGACTAAAAAAGTTAAAGAACTCAAATGCGAAATCACATCCGACGTTGCCGCTTGCATGATAGTTGCCGTAACGGCTGCGGATTTCGGCGGTAAAGGAATGTTTATGGCGGAGCGCGAAAACATTTATTCGCCTGATACAGACGACTGGTACGCCTACACGCTTGCCGACCTTAAAGAAATGATAGGAACCCCGCTTGACGTTTCCTATCTTATCGATACTAAAGATCACGGCAAAATTACCGTCAAAGGCGACGATTTTGTGTTCGAAGACGGAACAAAAGCCAATTTCTGGGGCGTGAACGTTAACGCATATTCGCTCTTTCAATCGCATGAAAAAACCGAAACTCTCGTCAACGCAATCGCCGCGGGCGGTTATAATCTTATAAGAATTCTCGACTGGGATTCGTCTTTCTATTATCCAAATATATTTGGTTATAACGGAAACGGCAGAGACGTCGCCGAAGAGCAGTTGGATCAGTTCAATTACTTTTGGGCAAAATGTAAAGAAAAGGGCATTTATATTGATTTTGTTATGCTCGGCGGCAGATTTGCGACCACCGATACGGTAGACGGAAAACTTTCCGCCGAAGAAATCGCGGATATATCGCAGGGCTTTAAGATGGAGGTGTATATCGACAAACGTTTGCAGCAAGCAACAAAAACGCTTGTCGGCAAGGTTCTGGGCAGCGTAAACCCATACACGGGTACGAAGCTTGCCGAAGACTGCGTTCTTGCAATGCTCGAAATTACCAACGAGTCCAATCTTATGACGATGTACGACGATAGTGCGAATTATCAGTTCAAGTCGGATAAATACAGGCTTATGGCGCAACAACAGTACGCCGAATTTTTGAAAAAGAAATATAATCCCGACGGCACTCTGACCGTGAAAGAAACCGAAAACGCCATAAAAGCGGCGTGGAAAGAAGACGGTAAATCGGGATTTGACGGCAGAAACGAAAGTTTAGCCGACGCAACCGTTTTAATCGGCGGCGATTATTTAAGCGATAAATATTCCGCTCGGCGTTGTGCAGACGGATTCGAATTCTTCTATACGCTCTCCGAAAACTTCTATTCGGATATGGATAAATGGGCAAAATCGTCGGTAGAAGACGGCGGGCTTGGTATCGAATGTCCTGTGACCGGCGGTTCAAACTTCGCTCACGACGACAGAGCCGACTTGTTCCTTAACGCGCATTACGACTATATCGCAAGGCATTCTTATCAGTCGCATCCTACCACCGGTACCGAATATCAGGTCGGAACGCGCGTTCCAAACGGCAATAGTACGCTCGGTGATCTGTCCGGCAACACTTTTGCGCTCGCTGCGTTCAAAAAGGTTATGGGAATGCCGTATATCGTTACCGAATCGCTCATAGCCGAGCCTAATATTCACAGCGCGGAATTCAATCTTATAGCAGCCGCAATTTATTCCTATCAGGGCTGGAGCCTTACGGCGTTCACTTATATGAACAAAGCTCTCGATAACAGAACCAATCAGATAACCAACTCGTTTATCATAATGGATCACCCGGGCAGATTCTCGACTATTACTTCCGCTTCGCTTCTTTATCAGCGCGCGGAAATATCGAAAGCGACCGTCGGGTACTATCGCGTAATTACGGTAGACGAAGCGATGGATTATAAATCGCAGTCCTTAGGTTTGCCTACAGGCACCTACGTCGTAGGTAAAACAGGTATTTACTTTGCCGATAAAGACGGTAATCTTTTATTCCGGAGCGGTAACTTCGATATATCCGAAAGCCAAAGCGACGCTTCTATACTTGAGAAAATTCTGCATTCGGAACTTATCAGCGAAGGCGGAGAAATGATATGGAACGAGAACGAGCAGACCTTTGTTCTCAACACGAAATCCACGCAGGGTGCGGTCGGTTATATCGGCGGGCGCAAAATATCGCTCGATGACGTCGAAATCGAAATCAAAACGTCGTATGCTCAAGTAACCGTAAGCGCGCTCGGAGCACAGGTTAACGGAGTCAATCCCGAAATCTCCACGGCTGAAAATCTGCTGATTACCGCCGTCGGTCAGTCGAGAAACACGGGCGCGGAAATCACTTCAGACGGAACGGCTATCAAATCGCTCGGAACGGCTCCCGTTCTTGTTCAGCCCATACTCGGAAAGGTCGTTCTTAAAACTTACGACGATTTCGAAGTTTACATTCTCGACAGTACCGGGCGCAGGGTTAAAGATCGAACCGCAACGTTTGAAAAAGACGAAGAAGGCTATACTGTAATCACGCTGAAAAAAGGCGATAATACCACATACTACGAAATAGTCCGCACAAACGTTTCCGAAGCTAAACCTACGTTCGGCAGTTATCGCGATACAGCGGGCGAATACGAAACGGCAATAGAAGCCGTAAAAGATTATTTACCCGGCAAGACCGATACTTTGTTCCGTGCCGAAGAAACGACCGAACGCGGCGACTATATTGGCGCTGTCGTAAAGGCAGCCGGACTTACGGGCGGCAACAGAGCATATGCCGACGCTAATTCTTCGCACTGGGCATACGAACAGTTCAAAACCGCGCGCGAATACGAACTTGTAGACGGTCTGCAGATCAAGGCTTATGATGACCTTACCTATAAGGCGGCTTACTTTGCATTGTACAATGCGTTAAAGGCTAAAAACATCGTAATGAACGAAAATCTCGACTTAAAAGACGTAAATCTTTCGGGTTGGAATGAAGATGACAAAGCAATGCTTTCCGCGCTCGTTTCGGTAAAAGTAGTCGGAACAGAAGAACTGTCTTCTATAAAATCGGCGGACGTAGTAAAACGCGGCAAAGCGGCCGACTATATTTACAAAATGACTACGGCGACCAACGCCGAAGATAATTCGTCCGATTCGTCGGCGACGGGCGGCGGTTCGAATGTGGGGCTTATTCTCGGAATAACTATTCCGATTGCGTGTATCGCCATAGGCGCGGCAGTTTATGTAATTATCCGTAAAAAACGTTTACGGGTTTAATAAAAAATATTTTTAAGGAGAAAAATATGAAAAAAAGAAGCATTTTACTGACCATATTGTCGGTAATGATGGTTGTTTCTCTGGCAATTCCCGCGTTTACCGCGTTTGCCGAAGAAAGTACCGAAGTTCCCCAAACAATCACGGTCGAAGTTTTTAACGGCAATGCCGATAACGTTACGCTGAAAAACGCAACCGCAACGCAGGACGGCGGAGATACCGTAATTTCCGTTTCGAATGCTTGGTCGGGTTACATTATGTTTAATGAAAAAACCGACCTTTCGGCTGCAAAAGACGGACAATTATGTTTTGAATATAAAGGCTCTGCATCGGCAGACGGAAAAACATGGACTAACGTTCAGGTAGTTTCATTTGTCGAATGGTGGGACAAAGGATATTCGTTGAATAACGGCGGCACAAACATGACTTTTTCGGACGATTACGTTACCGTAAAATACCCGTTATCTGTTGCTTATAAGTCCGATAAAGGAGCAGATCTTGAAGCGACTGCCGTTCTTGCTCAGTTCAAGGGGCTTGCTCTCGGTACCGGCGCTAACTTTACAATTAAAAGAGTATGGGTTGAATATCCCAATCCCGATTATTCTAAAGAAGATAAGCCGACCGAAGAAGGTACTTACGACCTTATAACCGCGGCTGTTGCTTCTCAGCAGGATACCAACACCTGGCAGCATATTGCGGCTATTCCGTCCGATTACGCTGCTAAAAAAGGCGACAAAATTAAAATAACGCTCAACTTCAGTGCCGACGTTCCCGAAACAGGTAAAACGCTCGATATGTGGGTGGGTGATAATAAAATTACCTTTAACGGAGAAACCAAAGAAAATTACATTTATTCCAAGAACGCCGAATGGGAATACACCTTTAACGGTTCATACAGCGGCGATATAAAGTTCGGAATGTGGGGCGGCTCGTTCAGCATTGAAACCGCAACTTTAACGATTGTTAAACACGAACAGGAAGAACCCGCCACGGGCTACGATATTTTTACAGGTATTACCGAAGTAGGCGAACCTGCGCAGAACGCTCAAAAAACCGCATGGACGGCTGATTATAAAGGAACCGTTAACGGTAAAGCCGTAAGCGACGGAACCGCGCTTGCGTTCGGTACGCTTGAAGACGGAACTTATTACATTTCGGGTACGAACGCAAATACCGCAACCCGCGCTACAATCGCCGTAACCGATATCACTCCTGCGCTCTTAAGTGGCGGCGTGCTGAAATTCAAAGCGAAATTCGATTTCGCTGGCGAAGAAGGCAGATACGCAAAACTCAGACTTTATTACGAATGCGGACAATGGGGCGAAGCGTCTTTTGTAGAAACCGCTTTAACCGATTACGTTGCCGGCGAATGGAAAGAATATTCAATCGAATTAAAAACTCTTAACATCGAATGCGCTAAGAGTACCACTTTCGGCAATCCCGCTCCCGCTGTTTGGTTTGACTGGGCAAAATTCGTAGGAATGGGCATTTCTATGGGTTCGACGGGCGAGGGCGATAACATCGCTTCGTTTGCCGACGTAAAGATTGCCGACGTTGCCGCAAAGACTATCGTCGGTATAGAAGCTGAAGGCGCGAGAACGGAATATATGGCCGGCGAAGCGTTCGAAACGGCAGGACTTACCGTTAACGTCGTTCTTGACGATAACAGCAAAGTCGAAGTTAAAAACTACACATATTCTCCCGAAATTCTTACCGTCGGAACGGAAAAGGTTGTTATTTCCTGGAGTTATAACGGAAAAACCTATACTGCTGAAATAGCTGTAACCGTTACTTCCGAATATTCGTCGCTCGCAATCAAAACTCAGCCGACTAAAACGGCATATAAATCGGGCGAAAAGTTCGAAACCGACGGAATGGTTGTTGTGGCTGTAAAGGCTGACGGCACCGAAGTAGAAGTTAACGATTACGAATATTATAAGGGAATGCTCACGCCCGGTATGACGTCGCTCGAAGTTTCTTTCAACGGAATGAAAGCAAACGTAACTATCACTGTTGCGCAGTTCGAAAATAGCCTTTCTCTTATGAATAAAACGTTCGCTCAGGACGGCGAACCGAGATACGGCTGGAACGCGCAAGTTGCAAATAACGCTCTTACTTCGCAGGCAAAATACGACGCCGCAAGCGAAGAAGATAAAGCGAAACTTATCGTAACTCCCAATGATACCGAAAAAGGATATTATATATCCGCTAATTTCGACGCAAACAATTACGCGACCAGAATTTTCGAATATCAGGTTGCAGATTATAAATTCGGAAACATCTACGAAGACGAAGATTACAACGCAATGGTATCCATAACTTACAGAACGACTTCCACGTTTGATAAGGCTGTCAACTTCGGTCTCGCTAACTTTAAAGAATGGAATCTCGGTTACCATAATGCAGACATTTCTTCATATATCGTATCCGACGGCGAATGGCATACAATGTATTTCGATATCGCGCTTGTTTACGGCGAGATCGACGGAATGCTGTGGGCGGGTATGTCCGGCGAAGTCGATTTCAACAAAATCGTAGGCTTTGCCGTTCAGTCGCAGGCTGTCGGTACTCTTGATATCGTCGACGTTTCGGTTAATTGGAACGGTTCGGCAGATGCGGCAAAAGCAGTCGATACAACCGCTCCCGAATTCAAATATCAGGGCGAAATGACTATCAACGCTAAAGCGGGTGATCCTGTTCCTACGTTCGAAGGCGCGTCCGCTTACGATAAAAACGACGGCGTTGTCGACGTTATCGTCGAATGGTCGGACGGAGCCGTAACCGACGGCAAACTCAACGAAGGTACTCATACCGCAAAACTTTACGCAAAAGATGCTGCGGGCAATGCTTGCGAAGCCTATAACATAACCGTTAAAGTTGAAAAGAACGGCTCTCCCGTTGATTCTTCGAGCGGTTCTGCAGACAGCGGCAGTGCGTCCGACAGTTCGTCCGAAAAAGGTTGCGCAAGCGCGGTTGCAACTCTTCCCGCAATGCTTTCTCTTCTCGGATTTGCCGTTGTTTATACTTTCGCTAAGAAAAAACAAGCCTGAAGCATGTAACATTAAATTTTTAGCGGCTGCATATCTTCTGACGTGCAGCCGCTTTTTATAAAATAGTATAACATGAAAAATAAAAAAATATTTATTGCGATTTTATTGATTTTAGTGCAATTATTCGCTTATGCATGTGTTGCGCCGGGTATAAACAGTTCGGAATCGGATAGTTTTAGCGGCGGGCAATCCTCCCCGAATGATATCGGTTCGTCTTCGTCGGGCGGCGATTTTACCGATAAAAAAGATTATTCTTCTATGTCATCCGTCGATTTTGTTAAAGAACTCGGAGTCGGCTGGAATCTCGGAAACGCTTTTGAAAACAATCTCAACGGTTATCCCGACAGCGACTACGCAAATTCGATTGTTAAAGAACTCGGTTTTACCGATCGTAATATGTTCTGCGAAGTAAGAAATCAGCAGGATATCTATCGCGGCTCGGTAACGCAAAAAACGATTGACGCCGTTTACGAAAAAGGTTTCAGGGTAATCCGCATTCCCGTAAGCTGGTCGAATCATTCGGCTTCAAACGGCATAATCGATAAAAATTGGCTCGACCGTATTAACGAAGTGGTAGATTATATATTTACTTACGACGATCTTTTTGTTATTCTGAACATAATGGACACGCCGAATATCGGCGCGTATTATCTCGACGATCTGCATTATGAAAAAACCAAAAGTCTTGTAATAAACGTTTGGGAGCAGTTAGCCGAAAGATTTCAAAACTACGACGAACGCCTTATTTTTGAAAATCTGAACGAGCCGCTTCATTCAAAACTCGGCTGGAATATGTCGCCGGTAAACAACAAAAGCGAATATAAAGAATGCATCGAAAATCTGAACGAGTTTAACAGTCTGTATGTAAATATCGTTCGCAGTCAAGGCTCCGAAAACAACAAAAAGCGTTTTTTGTCGGTATGCGGTTACGGCAATATAGGTTACATGACTTATGATCCCGAAATAAACGCGATCGCAAAATTCGAAATGCCCAAAGACAGTGCTATAGAC